>JBDMZA010000501.1:0-4999 GCA_039770155.1 Clostridiales bacterium | reverse complement strand
TTCTCCTTTTAAAAATTATTCTTCAAATACTTAAATTACGCTTATATTTCATAATTAGTATTCTATATCATAATTATTAAATAGGTATTAATATATGTAAAAATTTTATTTATATTTAGAGAAACTATATTTAAAAGTTAGCTTCTTTGCTTATATATTCTATAATTTTAGGAAAAAATTTATTAAAATCTTTTTCTAGTTCTATATAAATTTCTGTTAGTTCAACAATACAATCATCTAAAGTATTTTTCCTAGAAAGTTATTTTGATATTCTATGTAAAGCTTTTTCAATACCAACTATATTTTATATGATAGAATCCGTAAAATTGATTTCGCTTTTTGCTGGTAATTATATAATATGTAAATTGATTTTACACATTATAAATTTCATACTCCAGTAAAATTAATACTTCGAATAGTCTAACGTTTTTAAAAGAATCTTTTGATGTGAATAAGAATCTTGCGCCTTATAAGTGATAGTATTTAGACTTTTGTCTATCTTTTCAAGAATTTTATAGCGATTCCCAATTGACATTTTACTATAATTCATCTTTAATACCCCATATTTAAACAAAATGCATTAGAAAAATAATAAACTAGTAATTTCGATTGACAATCTCTTATCATATATTATCCTATAACCCATAAAAAAATTCCTTTATAACTTAAAAAGTACCTTAGGAATAGGCTAAAAAAACAAATGAACCGAAATTCATCCAGAAAAAATGGAACTTTGTTTTCGTCTATTCCTAATAAAACCTTTAATACACTTTACTATAAAGTATTATACAGCAATGTAGGTGGTTCTTCTTTAATTTTCAAACCTTCTAAATTGTATTTAGCTATAAAGCTTTCAATATCTTTAACATGTTTGCCAATATGATTATATTCTATTTCTTCCCTTTCTATTTCCAATAAATAAGGGTATTTTAAATGGTTACAATACATAAATTTCAACTTAAAATCAAATTCCTTCTGATAACCTAAAATACTACTACCTGAAAAACTCATGAATTTTTTATGCTTTTTGTTAAGGGCATACTCAATTGCTTCAGGATGATCAAAACTTTTATCAATACCAATAATTTTTAAAATATCACTTTCTATAATACCATTTGTTATATCTTCATCGATTTCTTTTCTAATGTTACACATTTCTCCAAAATCTTTTTCTTTGTAGCCCAACCAACTATATGCTTTTTCTTCTTCCTTTGATCGGCTTATTCTAATAATCTTATCCTTTCTAAACGCATCGATACCATAATGATCTGTTTCCCATTGAATTTGTCTATTAAAGCAATTTTTCAAAACTGGTATTTTTTGATATAATGCTTTTTCATTTTCAAAATAAAACCTTGTCTCTATTTCATAAATAAACTTAATTTTTTATCCCTCCATCCATGTTACGGAATATTAGGCACATTAAATTTTTAGTCAAAACAACTTTTTAATGAAAATACCAGTCTTTTATGGTACTTTTATTAAAACGTTGACCAGTTTATTTTTTTAATATGCCTAATGTCCAAAAACCTTTTTATAATCTTTAAAACAAAGTCTTCACAAGTGTACAATCTCCTAGATTATATCACAACAAGCATTTTCCCTCTAGACATGTCATGTTTCAAAAATCTTTTTGTAATTCCCATTATAATTGTATATAATTGATCCTTATTAAGGCAAATTAATCGGAGGTTTTTTATCTTTAATACAAAAACAGAAAATTTTTAAACAAAATTCTAAAATCCTTAATTTCAGATGAAAGGGACTGGTTATCAAATATTGCTAATGCTTTTTCTCTCTTGTATCATACATTAGAAAATGTAAATTGGGCTTGATTTTATTTATATAAAAATAGTGAACTTGTTTTAGGACCATTTCAAGGCAGACCAGCATATATTAGAATAAAGATGGGTAAAGCTGTATGTGGTACCTAAGCAAAATAACAGTCACCTTTAGTTGTATCAGATGTTATGAAGTTTAAAGGTCATAGCTCGACTTACCATTAGCCAACACTTTCATAAACCAGCATCAACAAAGAAGGTTGTTGAAATTCGACTTAGCAACCATATACAATGTTGAGCTTGAGCGTTTAAAGCATTTCTGTGTCCTTCTTCAAAAGCTGTTAGATTAATAGGTTTTTTATTTTAATAACCCTTTCATAACAAAACCTGACAAATGATATATTAAATCAGGAAAATATTTAATACCAATTCTATCCTTGTGTGCTTCTACCTCTATTATCGCATTAAAAATTGCCATTATCATTTCAGCATCAATTGTATCAACCATTACACCATTCTTTTGCCAATTACGTACAATTTCTATAAAAGTACTATCCATAAAATCAAGCGTTTCAAAACCTTTTTTTTCATGAAACGCTTGTTCTATTTTTTTAAAGTTTTCATAATTATACCATTCACATAATATAGGATTTTCTTTCATACCTATTTCATTTAGCTGCATCATTTGTCCCATAACTTCCATAGGATGGCCTTTAAGATCTACTTCATTCATTATTTTTCTTTTTAATTTCTCATTTTCTTCAAGATATATTTCCATAAAAACCTCATCTTTGGATTGATAGTAATTATAAAAAGTACCTGTTGCCATCTTTGCTTTTTTCATAATTTCAGATATATTAGTTTTTTTAAAACCATTTTCTCGAAAAATTTCATCTGCAACTTTTTTTATTATATCTTTTTTATCATTCATATTTTACCTCCACAAATACAGCTAATAACTATTTCTATTTCAAAAATTTTATATACATCAGAATAAGATTTAGCACTCATTACAGTATACTTCATTTAAGGTGTTATTCTCAAGAGTAACTTATTATTTGATTTTAATTTTAAAAAACATTTAGTTTTCAACTATCTTTTGGTAAACTCTCCTTCTGTACTAAAGTTTAATATCATAATAATTACTGCAACAATTGATGTCCATGTAATATTGTAAATCATTGATTCAACTCCGCTAGTTATAGAAGGTTGAAAAATTAATGTACATGCAGTAAGAGTCATATGCATAATAATTGCAATAAATAGACTTTGAGTTTTATCATACACCCAAACTATCATTATTCTAAAAACAACAAGATGTGATAATAATCTGATTACTATTAATCCGGCAATAGGTATTGTTCCTTCTGGATCAGGAGCCATAAATAAAGGCATATGCCACAATCCCCATACTATACCAATTAATAAACCAGTAATAAGAATACTATATTTCCCTCTTAAAACTGGTGTTGCAACACCAGTCCAACCTAACTCTTCAAAAAATCCTGCTACAAAACCTCCAATAATGCCACCTAAAATCAAATCAACTTTATCATTTGAATTTAATATCAATGGAAAGAATTTTGAAGAAAACGGTGTTAGAATAAGTATAGTCAAAATTGTTACGAAAGGTGCTGTCACCAAAGCAAACATATACCATTTTATACTAACTTTAAATTTTGTCAGTCTTGCTTTCAGCAAGCAAAACCCTTGTTTTCCTTCAAGAAATATAATCAATAAAACACTAGATAAAAGCGGCCCACAAATCATTGCTGTCATAAGACCAGGCATAAGGCTACCATCTATAGTCTTTTTCCCTAACATCCCATCAACACCCAGAATAAAGTATAAACCTGTCCATGAAACTAAAAAATTTAATATAAAAAAACTTGTAACTGGAAACTTTTTTATCATTTTCATCATAAAAAACCTCTTTCATAATTTTACTTAAACTAAATTTTTTTAACTCGATTTAAATTTGTTTGATACCTTTGATACATTTGAGGGTTATCCATTTTCCCATACATCACTGATTCATTAGGGCATATATTAAAACATCGAAGGCATCCTTCACATTTACCTAACCATTTTGGTCCTTCATCTTTAATTCTTATATTATTGACTGGACAATTATTTTTACATACTTCACATCTGTTACAATTTTTGGTATGGAACTCTTTGTCAAAATTAGGCAATCTTTTAATAAATGCTTTATGGGCTATTTTTGATATTAATTTGAAGATAAAAGATATGGGCTTTAAATTATTCACTTTTTTCATTTTAATTTTGTTAACAATATCATTTATCTCAGATTCAACCTTGCTCCATTTATTTTCTTGCTCATCTTCTGATAAAATCCGAGAAGTTCCAGGGATTTTCATAAATATATTACTATTACTACCAAGTGCTAATGCAAATGAAGCTGAAAGTTTGCTACCTTTTTTTACTAAAATGTTATTTAATTGCTCAAAAGCTATTCCATATGATCCTCCCATTGTAGCTACTGCATATATATAGTCTATATTTGTAAAATCCATTCTTTCAATTGATTTTATTACTAATCTTGGTAATCCTAACGAATGAATTGAGAAAACAAATCCCAATGTTTTACATGAGGATAAATATTGTATTTCGTTTTGAAAAAACGAATACATTTTACAATCTTTCAGTTTATCTGAAATCTCATCACTTACTTTCTTTGAATTTCCTGTACCTGAATAACAATATATTATATTCATTTGATTCCTCCTAAAATCGAATTACAATATGAATGAATTTTTTAATATTCATTCATATTGTAATTCAATTTTATTCTTTTGTCAATATAATACAAACATTGAAAATAGCACACCTATATTATTCAGAAATAATATAATTAATTGGCGAAAATAATAAATAAATATTAAGAATTAAAAACTTCCATCTTCTAATGTAATTAATCCAACTATAGAAAATAAAAAGATACAAAGTTTATTGTAATATAATTGTTTTATTGAATTAGAGAGTTTATATGAACAAATAAAGTAAAATATAATTTGATTGTCTCATAAAATACATGAATTCATATATTTTACGAGGCAATCATTGAGTTATATGATAATTTTATCAACATTAAATATTTTTAAGGCAATATCTAATAAATATTCTAGAAGTGCTAATCTATTTTCCTTCAACATTTCATTCTCATCCATAACTCTTACATTATCAAAAAAATTATC
>JBDMZA010000500.1:0-4115 GCA_039770155.1 Clostridiales bacterium | reverse complement strand
TCATCATCAAACAATTCATCCTTGACCCTCTGTGGATGCCGGTTCAGTGTTGAATGTTTTTTTAGTGATTTCTGTTTTTTGTCCATGGGATTTGGATTGCTCATGGGTTCCTCCTGGTAGTGCCGTAAATAATGTAATTAAAATTTCCTATAGGTAAAGATAAAATGATTTCATTACTTTTAGTTTCAATAATTTCAGAGTATATAGGATTTATAAAAAAAATAAATCCTATAGAGAATAATAAAAATATTGGTTTCATTAATTGAGTAAAATCGCTTCTAATTCCATCTAAAAAAACATATTGATAAATTAATATTATAATAAATACAAGATTAAAAAAATAAATAGTTTTTGAAATATTTTTCAAATCATATAAAAAAGGAAGAACTTTTATTTTTTTATCCATGCTAAATATCCCTCCTCTAAAGTAGGTTCAGTAGTTTTAGAATTTTCGATTTTTTCATTTGAATATATTCTAATATCTATTTTATCATTTCTTTTATTAGTTGATAAAATATTGTATTTATTTTCATATTCTTCAAATTCAGATGAATAAATTGATTTTTCCCATATTTTATCTTTTGCATAGTTTTGGAGTAAATTAATATCACCAATTTGCTCAATAATTCCTTTTTGGATAAGTATTAAACCATCACAATTATTTTTTATATCTTCAATAATATGAGTAGATAATAAAACTACTCTGTTTGAAGAAATTTTTCTTATAAGACTCCTGAATTTTATTCTTTCTTCTGGGTCTAATCCTGCTGTTGGTTCATCAACCATTATAAGAGAAGGGTTTCCAAGTAATGCTTGTGCAATTCCAAGACGTCTTTTCATACCTCCTGATAAGGAACCAACTTTTTTTTTAGAATTATCTTCTAAATTGACTTCTTTAAGTAATTTTTTTATTTGTTCTCTACGTTCTAACTTATTTATAATTCCTTTTATTATTGCTATGTTTTCTAAACACTCTTTAACTGTTAAGTGTTTAAAACATCCAAATTCTTGAGGTAAATAACCAAGTTTATATCTAAAAGTGTTAATATCTTTTATAATATTTTTATTATCAAAAGTAATTTTACCTGAATTAGGGGAAACCAATCCTGCGATAATTCTAATAAGTGTAGTTTTTCCTGCTCCGTTAGGTCCAAGTATGCCATATATTCCATTATTTACAGAAAAACTAGCAGAGTTTAATGCAACTTTTTTCGAATATTTTTTTGTTATATCTTCAACTATTAGTCTCATAAAATACATTCTCCTTATTCACTATGTGTCCAATCATTTAATAATTTTTTTGCAAGTTCTTTTCTTTTGTCTTCAGAATTTTCTGATAGAATATTCTGAAGATTTTTTAAATCTGCTGCATCTTCCTCTTCCAAGTTCAAATTAAATTTACTGATTTTATTTAACTCAAAACTCAAACATTCATTAAAATCAATTATATCACCAGTCTTTGATGCAATATATAACCAACTCACATATGCATCTCTAAAATAGTATGATTTATGTCTATTATTTTCATATAAAATAGAATTAATAATTCCCAGTTCTGTATGAGGAGTGCTTAAAATATCTAACATTGATTCCTTAGGATTCTCATAGTTAGATGGATTTGTAAACAAAGAATAATTAAGATAACAACTATCATTTATTATTTTAAATATTGTGTTGACATTATATGTATTAGAATTAGGTAAATTAACAAAATATATATTTTTTATGACACCACTTGACTCTTTTATGTTACTAATCTTATCTTTTAACTCTGATGAAAAATTTGAAAATGAATCATAATAGTAATGATATAGTTGAGTTGGTATCATAATATTAAAATTATTTATTTTTTCAATTTCATATTTTCCCTGTATGATATTTGGACCATAATCGTAACCCTGATATTCATAACCTTTCCCATTAGATAAATCAGAAATAAAACTACCTCTATTACTTTTAATCTCAATTTCGTATTTATAGTTTGATATTAAATTATTATTTGTATAACCTTCATTTGTAACACGTTTTACAACATTGTAATGACCAAGAATAGGATACCACGCTGTATCTGATGTTAATAATAGTGTTCTCGAGGTGATTTCTCCCATAATAAGTGGCAAATCTCCAGATACATTAAATGAAATTTCCACATCGTTTTCAGTAGTATTGTCTAAAGATATATAATTACTATTTCTTTTGTAATTGTAATTTAAACCATTTAATTTAAAATTACTTATATTTAAATCTTTATATAATGTAAATTCAATTTTACCCTTTTTAGTATTTTTTAGTTTAATTATAATATCATAATCTATAGAATTATCTGTTGATTTATTCAATAATATACTTATTTTATCAATTTTACCATTTATATATGAGTTAGTTTCTTCAGAAAAATTTTCTTTTATAGTTGATAATAATTCTAAATTTGATTTTTCCCATTTCATATATTGGGAATGATAGGTTGTTGAGTATTTAAATAAATATATTGATAATATAATAAAAACCAATTCAAAGATTAATAATAATTTGGATTTAAAATTTTTCTTTAAAAATTCTTTACGTTTTATCAAAGGTATCAAAATGTATAATGATAAGCAAAATAATAAAAACCATACTTTTCTAATTAATATGCCTGGATTTATATCCAATCCATAATGTTGCATACTACTATTACTTGTATTGAATTCGAAATATTGATTTAGTGCAATGTTTAATTGTTCATATGACAAAACTGAATATGATAAAGTGATATACCATATTAAAAGTAACAATGGCCATCCAATAACTTTATTAAAAAGTTTCTCAATAGAATAACCAAGTAACCAAAATGATAACATAGGGATATAAAAATTAATAATCATAAATATAAAAACTTCTTTATAGTATAAATACAAACCATTTTCATCAATATAGTTTAATATAACTATAAAAGAAGATAAAAACAAAACATATATGAAACAAACTATATTCCACGAAATAAATTTTGATAAGTACCTTCTCCAAAACGCTGGAAGCGTATTTGATAATTCCTCAAAATCGACTCTATTCTCATGTTTTGATGATATTACACCTATTATAATAGAAAAAAAGTTTAATCCAATCATTACAAAACTTGTAGTTTCTAAAAAATTTATTCCGTAAAGACTTTCTTTTGTCATTATATTATATCCGTATCTTAGATACACAGATGATATTAAAAAAAATACAATTATATAATATTTTCTAATTAGGATACTTAGTTCTAATTGCAAACATTTCTTAAAAACAAGCAATCTTTTTCCTCCTCTACTATATCCAATTTTATATCTTTGTCTTATAATTTGAAATATTTTCAAGAGACAACAAATATAGAGTTAATCTTGATTTAAAAAAATATATTAGATTAAGAATTAACAATTAACAATGAAATGCATACAATTACATCTTCATTTCATTTGAAAATTTATTTAATTATACTACTGAGTCCAACCAAAAACTAAACTAATTCCATTACCAAGCCAAAATGCTACTACTCCAGAATCTTTTTCTACATATAAATCCACTGAATTAACCTTAATAAGACAACCTTCGTAGTTAAGCATAAGAAACTGTTGTATTTGTGCTAATACTCATGATTATAAATATTCATGTTATAATTGCAAAAACTTTGGACTTTGAAACTTTTTTTAAAATACAGTGTTAATAATTATAATGTATTTTACAAATGATGTCAAATTATTATTTATTTTTTATATATAGTAATATAATGTACTTAATGGTAAAAAAATAATCTTTTCTATCGCATAAGAACATGTTTGCAATCACGGGAGAATCCAAAAAATGATACCGAATTCTCGTCGACTGAAATTCGCTTAAATTGTGTGAATTCATACTCGAGAATTAAAGTTTATTTTTTGGATATCCCTCAGAAACAATATACATAATCTATGAATTAATTTTTATTTCTCTATTTGTTATACTAATTGTTTATAGTTAAAAAAATAACTGACAGTTCAAGTAATTACTTGATGTACGTTGAAATAGTAGTTGATTTAAAATATAATATTAATAGATGATTTAACCTTATAAAAGGAAGTGGTAAACGTTATGAGTTATAAACCGTTACCAATAGG
>JBDMZA010000499.1:0-4440 GCA_039770155.1 Clostridiales bacterium | reverse complement strand
TTTTCCAATTAAGAGGGGTTTGGGTTCTCCCAATTTTTGTATGTGGCATGCCACATACGAGGGGTAATAACAGCATAATACATTCAGGGGCAAAGTAGCTGCAAAATTATGGCAATTTTTTGGCAGCTATTTTAAATTATATTTCTTTTAAAAAATGTGATAACATGCAATTTCTTTTGCAGGTCTAAATTCAATTAATTCTATTTTTTCTATAGTTAATTCTATAGGTAATTTAATTTTATGAACATATTTAAATGATTTACAAATCATTTCTTGTGTCATATCTATTGATAAAGAACAATGAGGAATCCAATTTTTTGGAATATAATAATCCCATTCATTTTCTGAAAATTCTTTAAAATCATTATGAAAAATTTCATGTATTTTGGGGTAATGGGAACATCTCTGCTCTCAGGGGCAAACATGTGTAAAAATATGTAATTTTATTCAAAGATTTAATTCGGGTACTTAGAAAGCATATTTAAAAACAAATGTTTCGTCATAAAATTCCCATTTTATACTAATTATTTCTTTGTTCATACTCTTTAACTCTTCGATAAAAAGTATTACTTTTCATACCTAGAATTTTCATAGCATGTACAGCAGTTATTTTTTTATCTTTCCAATCATCATATACAGATTTGAATTTTTCATTAATTTCTATTTTCTTTCTACCAAACTTTACACCTTTTTCTAATGCTATACGAATACCTTCTGCTTGTCTCTCTTTAATTCTTTTACGTTCATCCTCGGCCATATAACTTAATAATTGTAATATTAAATCACTTATAAGATTTTCAAACCCATTCATATTCCTATACTTTGTAGTATCAAGAAGAGGCATATCAATAACAATAATATCTACCTGTTTTATTCTTGTTAGTTCTCTCCACTCGTCAAGTATCATTTGTTTATTACGTCCTAATCTATCAAGTGATTTAATGTAAAGAATATCATTATTTCGAAGCATACGTTTCATAAGTTGATATTCAGGTCTCTTAAAATCTTTACCACTAGCTTTTTCTATAAATAAATAGTCTTTATCAATTCCCACTTCTTTGGCAGCTTTGATTTGTCTTTCTAAAGATTGATCATTACTACTTATTCTTGCATAAAAAAATTTCCTCATATTGTTAATAAGTCCTCCTTGGAAATATTCATTATAGAATAGTATAAAACTATTTCAAAATATATACAATAATATTGAAATGTTTCAAATAAAAATTTCTTGCAATTTTGACATATAAAAAATATAATAAACGCAATCTTTCAAAAAGTATACTTTTTGAAAGATTATGTTTGATTTAGTTGGGGAGGAATTATATTGAAAAAATATTGGACACTAGAAGAATTAATTGATAATTTTACTTTTTTACCAAACGAATTTTCACAACTTGGAAACAAAACAAGAGAAACTCGGCTTGGCTTTGCTGTGTTATTTAAATTTTTTCAATATGAAGCCAGATTTCCAAATTATAAAAATGAAATACCAAAAGAAATTGTAGTATATATTGCGAAACAGTTAAAAATTGATTTTAAATTGTTTGAAAATTATAATTGGGAAGGAAGATCTATAAAATACCATAGATTACAAATACGTACTTTATTTGGTTTTAGAGAAGTAACAGATATAGATGTAGAAGAAATGACTAACTGGTTGAGTAAACAAGTTTTTTATAATGAATTAAACATAGAAAACTTAAAAGAAGAGGCATATAAAAGATTTAGAAATCAATGCATTGAACCACCTAAACCGGATAGATTTGATCGCATGGTGTGTTCAGCACTTTATCTTTATGAAAATCAATTTTTTCAAAATATATTTAGTAAACTTAATAAAGAAACTATAACAAAAATGGATAATTTAATAAGCGAACTTGTTCAATCTGATGAACTTAATTATTCTGATATAAAGGAAAATATTAATAAAGATTCTATAAGTTTTAATGATTTACGTTCTGATCCAGGGCGTATCGGTATTGAAAGTGTTTTTCGTGAAATTATTAAATTGAAAACCATACAAATACTTGAATTACCTGAAAATTTATTTAGTAATATTCCACAAAAGATAATAAAAAAATATAAACAAAGAGTTTTATCAGAAGATATAACTGAACTCCGTCGACATCCTGAATATGTTAGATGTACTTTATTAGCTGCTTTTTTTTGGATTAGGTATAGAGAAATTACAGATAATCTTATCGAATTACTTATACAAATTATCCATAGAATAAGTGTTAGAGCTGAAAGAAAAGTCGATAAAGAATTAATTAAGGATTTTAAAAAAGTAAATGGAAAAAACAATATTCTTTTTAGTATAGCAAATGCGATATTAAGTAAACCAGATGATACTGTCCGAAATGTAATATTTCCAATTGTTAATGAAAATACCTTAAAATCATTAGTTAAGGAATTTAAAAATACAGGTACCCATTACAGGAAAAAAGTTTATACTGTTATGAGGACTTCTTATGCAAGTCATTATAGAAGAATAGTTCCTGAAATGCTAGATATTCTAAAATTTCGTTCTAATAATGAAGTTCATCAACCTGTAATAAAAGCGTTAAGCCTTATTAGAAAGTATTGTACTATAGGTTCATATTATATTCCTGATACAGAAGTAATACCAATTGACGGTGTAATTAAACCAGGAATGAAAGAAACAATAATTGATAAAGATGACAAAGGTCATGAACGTATTAACAGAATTAACTATGAAATTGTTACATTACAATCTTTAAGGGATAAATTAAGATGTAAAGAGATATGGGTTTTAGGAGCAGATCGTTATAGAAATCCTGATGAAGATTTACCAACAGATTTTGAAAAAAATCGTGAAGAAAATTATAAAGCACTAAAACAACCATTAGAATCAGAAAAATTTATAAATGATATTCGTCAAACTATGTATAATTCTCTAAAAAAACTTGATAATAATATATCCAAAAATGAAAAAGTTAAATTTACAGAAAAAAATACTAAGAGTTGGATTTCAATTACTCCATTTGACCCACAACCTGAACCTATTAATATAATAAAGTTAAAGAAAGAAATATTACATTATTGGCCGATGACAAATTTACTTGATGTGCTTAAGGAAGCAGATTTAAGAATTAACTTTACAAACAAATTTAAAACAATGGCTGCACATGAAAGACTAGATCGTTATACTATTCAAAGACGATTAATATTAGCTTTGTATGGACTTGGAACAAATACTGGATTAAAACGTATTGCAGCAGGTAAACATGGAGAATCATATTCCAATTTGCTATATATCAGAAGAAAATTTATAAACAGAGAAAATCTCAGAAATGCCATTTCATTGGTGGTAAATGAAATACTTTCATCACGAATTAATGATATTTGGGGAGCTGGTACAACCACTTGTGCTTCTGATGCAAAAAAATTTGGTGCATGGGATCAAAATTTAATGACTGAGTGGCATATAAGATACCGAGGACGCGGAGTTATGATATATTGGCATGTTGGGAAAAAATCCGCTTGCATATATTCACAATTAAAAACATGTTCATCCTCTGAAGTATCTGCTATGATTGATGGACTATTAAAACATTGTACTAATATGGAAATAGAAAAAAATTATGTTGATACACATGGTCAAAGTGAAGTTGCATTTGCGTTTTGTCATCTTCTAGGTTTTAAACTAATGCCTCGTTTAAAAAATATTGGAAGACAAAAATTGTATCGCCCTGACAGTGGTATTCATGATATGTATACAAATTTACAACAAGTACTTACTAGACCTATAAATTGGGACCTTATACGACAACAATATGACCAAATGATTAAATATGCTACTGCTTTACGTTTAGGAACAGCTGAAACAGAATCAATAATGAAAAGATTTACAAGAAATAATCTTAAACATCCTACTTATCTTGCTTTATCCGAATTAGGAAAAGCTATTAAAACAATATTTTTATGTGAATATTTAAATTCTGAAAATTTACGAATAGAAATCAATGAAGGATTAAATGTTGTTGAAAATTGGAATTCGGCTAATGGATTTATTTTTTACGGAAAAAGTGGTGAGATATGTACTAATCGTATTGAAGACCAAGAAATTGCTGTATTGAGTTTGCATTTGCTTCAAAATTGTCTTGTTTATGTCAATACTTTAATGATTCAAAGAATTTTAACTCAAGATAATTGGTTCAATATTATGACACCAGAAGATTTTAGATCACTTACACCATTAATTTATACTCATATTAATCCCTATGGAGATTTTAATCTTGATATGAATAAAAGAATAACTATAGATTTACCATAATTTTGCAGCTACTTTGCCCCTGAATGTATTATGCTGTTATTACCCCTTATAGCAGAATACAAAAATTTAATATGAGTTTTTGAATGCTTAATATGAATTTACATTTTTATTTTCATAGTATGGTAATTTTGCCTAATCCATCG
>JBDMZA010000498.1:0-3931 GCA_039770155.1 Clostridiales bacterium | reverse complement strand
TATAATGCACGTTTGAAGTGCATGTTTTCTTATTTTTAAGTTAAATTTTTAATAATTTAGTTGATTTTCAACTGGAAATAGGAAAGTTGGGTTAAGGTGTAAACATTGCTATCAAGATTCGTATGACAATGATGAACTAAATTTTGAAGTTTGGAAAAAAATTTTAGTACAATACCAGAATTTAATTAATAGAATATCAAAAAATTTAAATAAAAAAATAATTAGTAGAATAACTCTAACAGGTGGTGAACCTTTTGTTTCAAAAAATTTTTTGAAATTACTAAATTATATTTATCAGATTTTTCCTCACATAAAAATTTCAATACTTACAAATGGAATATTAATTCCTATATTTCGCATACATATATTGGAAAATGTTTAAAATAACCTGTCGACCTCAAAAAATTCATCTGCATATAAATAATTCAAATATTATAATATATTAACAAAATAAATTTATAGCTTTAAAACTTAACATTTCATATTACTCCAAAAAAAATTATAATAATATTATATGAAAAATGGTTTTTATCAAACTGAATTCAAAGTAAACTATGAATTGTAATATATGTAGATTAATTTTTTGAAGTAGGCAGGCTATGCTGGTCACACCGTCCCTCGCTCAGCTTATTCCATTTCAACAATTCTCATTAGCTCAAATACAAAACCAGAAGCACTACTCTAAACTCTGGGACATAAATCAGTAAAATCCAACAAAGCTGTCGTGACAATCTTCTTCTTTAACTTGATTCTCAATATATTCTTTTATCATATCCTCTGTAACATTTCCAACTTTTCAGCAAAAATATCAAATTTATTATAATTTAATTATTATTTCTATTAAGTAATATTGATACAATCAGTGAAATAATACCAATACTTGCAACAGTTATGATTGTAGTGATCAAAGATTTACTATAATAAAACATAGTAGCCCCTATACCAGCAATAATTCCAAATATTATTATATGTTTATTCATTATCTTCACCTTATACCTTTTTTCTTTTCTTATCTTCACTTATTAAATTATTATACCAACTTTTATCTCCTTTGATTACTTTTTTTAATAAGATCACCATGCTGTACATAAATATCATTTCCAGTAATAAATATACTGAAGCCATTACTATACTAACCATTTTCAATCCTTTATTATAACTGTAATTATCTATTATATATTTACTAAGCCAAATGCCAGTAACAGTAAAAGGTAATAACATTTTAGAGTTAATTTCTTTTTTTTCAGTATCATTATTCTCTTTAAAAAATAATTGTTTTTTTATAAATAATGCCTTTAATATAACCAACATATTAATTAATAAAAGAGCACATATCATATATAAATAGATTTCCGTGAAAACTGTGTAAAAAATTACTACTAATACAATTATATGTGATATTATTACACTCAACACAAAAGAAATTAAACTAAATAGAGTTAAATTATATTTAGTTTTTGATATGCCAAATCTATTCAAGAACATCATAATTATTTCTAAGCATATTATGCATAAACTAAATATTAATATATATCCAAACTCCTTAATCTTATTATTGTTAATGTCTTCCATGATAATAAATATACCCATTAATAATATAAAATTTTTTGCAACTATAAATTTTGCCAAAATAGTATTATTAAACATATTTCCTCCAAATAACATCTCAAATTAATTACATCATTTAACTAAATATAGATCTAAAAAATTTTTTTCCACTGTCAACTACATTTGATACAGCTTTTTTACCTTTTTTCCAAAGATAATCACCAGCAGCCGCACTCCGTTCCTTAAGCGATTTTCCACCTGGTTTAAAATTGTCTAATAGCCATACAACTACCACTCCTAAAGCCACACCAGCTGCCGCTACAACCAATATTGGTGCTGTTACCCCAACAGCAGTAAATATAGCACCTGCTGCTGAAGCAAATGCAATCCCTACAGTACTTAAAACATCATAACCATATTCACCAAGTTTTTCTCTTCTGGTCTTTTTATTTCTTTGAAAACCAAATTCATTTTGATATATATCTTCTCCATTTTCTAGTACAATACTTATACCAAGATCAGCTCTACCTATACCCTTCGCATACTTACCAAATTTTAAGTTTAGTTTACTATATTTAGAATAATTTTTAATTCCATTTTTTATACCTTTTTTTACTTTTTAAATATTCCGGGATGGTTCAAACTTCGTATAATCTTTGTATAAGAAAAGTTGCCAACTTGCTTATATAAACGATCAAAAAATTTTTCCATACAAAGTTATTTAAAATAATATTAATTTTTTAACCATCTCAATATTCCTCTGAACTCTGAAAAATATAATCCGTACTTATTTCTCCTTTTTCTTTATATTTATTAATTATATTTTCAAATTCTATTTGTTTTTTTAATTTTGTCTCAAAAAGATCCACTTTAAATTCGAAATTTCCATTTTCAGATCTTGGCTTTTTTATTCTTATCATTTCTTAAATTGTTATACCAACTTTTATCTCCATTTACATGTTTATAAAACAATAAAGTTAAAGCATATATAAAGATAGTTTCAAATAGTAAGTATAATAATACCATTATTAATCCAAGTATTTTCCACTCTATACTACTACTACAATGTTCTATTATAAAGTTACCTATCAAAATACCAAAAATAGCAAACGGTAGAGTTGTTTTTGTATTAATTTCTTTATCATTAGTATCTTTATTTTCTTTTAAAAAAATTTGCTTTTTTATGAAAAGAGCCTTTAAAATCACAAAAATATTAACTATTAATACGCCAAATATCATATATAAGTAAATTTCTTTAAAAACATTATTAAGAATCATTACCATTACAACTAAATTTGTTATAGTGAAATTTACTACAAAAAAACTTAAACCGAGTAAGGTTAAGTAATATTCATCTTTTGATATGGCAATTCTAGTCAAAACAGAAATAATTATTTCTAAAACCATAATACAAAAACCTGCTAATAGTACAACTTATATTCCATAATTTCATTCATATTAATATCCTGTATTATTACAATCATACCTACTAGTAATAGAAGATTTACCAGAAACACATTTTTCATGTATAATATATTTTTTCTCATATTTCCTCCAATTCAACTATTCTAATTACTACATCTTTTAACTAAATATAGAGCCAAAAATTTTTTTCCCATTGTCTACAACATTTGATAAAGCTTTCTTTCCTTTTTTCCATAGATAATCACCTGCATCAGCACTCCATTCTTTAAGTGACTTTCCACCTAGCTTTATATTTTCTAATAATAAATTAATTCCAATACCTGCACCCACAGCAATGCCTGCTATAGCCCATACGGGTGTTGTTACATCTATTGCTGCTGTAATCAAACCACCCATTAGACCTGCTACTGCTGCTAAAGCAAATGCAATACCTACAGTACTTAAAACATCATAACCATATTCACCAAATTTTTCTCCTCTGGTTTTTTTATTCCTTTGAGAACCAAATTCATTTTGATAAATATCTTCTCCAGTTTCAAGCGCAATACCTACACCAAGACTAGCTCTACCTATACCTTTTGCATACTTACCAAATTTTAAACTTAGTTTACCATATTTAGATGAATCCTTAGTTCCATTTTTTATACCTTTTTTTAATATTCTCAGTTTCTTTTTATTTACATTAGATTTAGGTTTATTCCAACCCTTTTTTGTTCTGTTTAGTTTCTTTTTCGGTTTGTTTTGTATTTTTTGTTCGAGACGATTTTTTTCGAACTGTGTAATTAGTAATACATTATTTGGTAATATATTCTCCTTGTGTTTTAAAACTATAATTATTTTCATTGTTAAAATTCACCATGTATAAATCAAGAAAACCTACCTTCTTTGAAAACACCTTGTTAGAAAAAAATTACATTTTATGCTGCTTTATCTGAAACAAAATTAAATTTTAAATCTC
>JBDMZA010000497.1:0-7964 GCA_039770155.1 Clostridiales bacterium | reverse complement strand
ATACTTTTTACATTGGAGAAAAAAGGAGTAGGAGCAATATTTTTGGGGAATATTGAATCAAATTTTGATATAAAAGACCCTTTAAATAATTTAAAAGGAATATTGAAAACTACAGGTATATTTTTAAAAGAAAGTGGAGAAGCTTCTACAATACAACATATTGATTTAGCTGTATAGGACCATACACCCTTTTTGTCATTCCTAATAGTTTTTCAATATTTTATATTAATATTGTAATGTCAAAATATTCACAAGTACTTGGCTAAAAAAGATACAATTTTTATCAATTGTAGCTTTTTTAGATTTTTATGATAATATTTTATATTGAGTTGTAAAATTAAATTCATATTATTTAAATCAATTAAGATTTTTAGGGTGTTTTTAAATTAATTCTTCTGATATGGCAAGTTTAATAGCTTCATCAGCAGGTATATACCATTCTTGCTTTAATTTTTTGACTTCTTCTAACTTTTCTTTTGTAATATAAGTTTTTGAAAGGATTACATTATCTAACATATTTTGTAGACGTTGAGTTTCTTTAATATCTTGTTTTATTCCTTCTAATTTATCAAAAATATGAGTTGAAATTTCATGGTACATAAAAGTTGCATTTTTGTGGACATGTTTTTCATGACCTGATAAAAAAATGTATAATCCCATAGACATAATATAACCTAGACCTATAGTTATTATTTTAGTTTTTGACATTTCAATCATACCCATAAGAGCTAATCCAGTATATACACTTCCTCCAAAAGTTGAAACATTAAGATATATAGGTTTGCGAATATAATTTGCAATTTCACTTTCTTTTAAATTATCAAATTCGTTAATTTCAGATATCTTTTCCATTATAGGTTTGATGTTAGACTCGGTAACGAAACCCATTATTACTAAATACCTTTCTTTGTTAGTTAAATTAATTGATGTTAACATTTAATTTAAATCTCCCTTCAAATTAATTTTATTGTAGATAAATATGCTGAAATAAACCCAGATTTGTTAGGAAACCCTAAAAAATAATATCACATTTTCAAGATCTGAGAACCACTGAAATCATTTGATTCATTATTTTAAAATGTAGATTTATTTTCCAGTTATCCTTATAAGAATAATTATACAAAAAAACATAACAATGTATATGATTATATCATATTATTATTTCCAAATTATAAGTTGAATTTTATAATTAGATTACATATTCTTATCATTTATAGAATATGGAGATTTAGGCATAACTAAAAATTTCATAAGACAACTTTTTTCTGAAAATGCCGATACTTTAACGTATTTTTTAAAAAAGTTGACTAGTTTATTTTTTGATTATACCTAATAGGATATTATTCTTGTAAAGAATATCTTAAAAGTAGTATAATTTTTTTAGAAGATAAAAACACTAATTCGGTTGGTAGTCCGGATATAGCATAATGCTATAAGTAACCTGCCCTCCTGGGGTTGTCCATTCTTTTTCAATTGTAAATACAGGAGGATTTGAAATGATAGTAAAATCGAAATTTACAGTATTATTTGAGGACCCTTTTTGGGTTGGTATTTATGAAAGGGTTTATGATAATAAACTGGAAGTTGCAAGAGTTGTTTTTGGAGCAGAACCTAAAGATTATGAAGTATATGAGTTTCTGCTGACAAATTGGTCAAACTTAAGATTTAGTTCTAAAATTAAGTGTGAGGATATAGTAAAAAAAAGAATTAATCCAAAAAGGATTAAAAGACAAATTAATAAGCAACTTTCTAAAAAAACAATTAGCACAAAGGCTCAAGAAGCATTGAGATTAAAACAGGAAGAAGGAAAATTTGAGCGAAATCAATTTAATAAACAACAAAGGGAAGAAGACAAACAGAGAAAATTTGAATTGAAAAAACAAAAGAAAAAATTAAAACATAAGGGAAAGTGATTTTTTAAGGGGATAGTTATATATTGGGGAGGAAATAATTGTTTATAAATTTTATAATTTAGGCTATTTGTTATAAAATTAAATTGTTAATTGTGTTACACATATAGTGTTATAACATAAAAAAACAGGGGTAGTATGATACTACTGTTTTTTTTTGCAGTTATAAGCAATTTAATTTATATACAAGGAACTACTAATAGAAGTAGCATTAATAGGTTTATCACAAGTAGTCAATGAGATGAAAATAAGGTTTTAAAAGTGTTGAAAACCGATGTCATTTTATCAATACAAGTTATTGCTAGTAAAAATAAAAAACCCATTGAGCTTATAATAGATGATACAATATCAAAAAAAGCGAAGCCTTCGTCAAAGGATTTGAATACAATTATAGGTGGACAATTAAGTTATTTTATGAAATTTTTAATTATGCCTTATAAAATCCGTAGTTTAAAAGGGATAAGACTATGTTACGTTATATGCAAAAACAAAAAACATTAATTTCCATAAAATATAAAAATATACAAAGAATGCAATCAAAAACTTATTAAACTTTGCATAGGAGAGCCTAAAAAATAATACCGAATTCTTTTCATCTGAAATTCGCTTAAATCACACGAATTCATACTCGAGAATTAGAGTTTGTTTTTTGGCTATCCCATATTCAGTAGTTAAAATGATAAATCAGTTGAAAAACTTTTAGATAGTCTAAAAGTAGCTTAATTAGGTGATTTATGGACAATATGATTATAAATGGGCTATTATTGTATTAAATTTACGTAATCATAGTTTGATGTAACCCTTTTTTATGATAATATATGTATAATATGGATTTTAAAAGTAAAGTCCTATTTAAAATTATTTATAGAGAGCATTGATCAGGGGCAATTCACTATGTAGTTTGTAAATGAATTATTAAATAGTTAGGATCAAAGGAATAAAAAATTTTATTACAATCATAATATTCTGAAAAATGATTCATTTATAACGGATATAGATATTTAGAAATTGATTTTATTATTTTTGCTTCATTTTTTTGAATGCTCAAAAACTACGCCAACTTTTTGGGACAAAAATGCAACTGATGCGAGCATTATACGGTAAAAGGGTTAAGTACAAAATTTTTGGGATAAAGGAGAATATGAAATGTATTTTATCGGAATTATTGGAATAAGTGGGTTTATTCTTACCTTAATAGTAATGGAGAAAACCAAGCTGGGAGTTCCAGGAATAAAAGCATATAGTCCAGGATTTCGAATCCTTGATATGCGTTTCAGATATTCGTCAAATGATGTCTTTGCTGCGCTTTCTGAAATAGGAGAGGGAGGACGCCAAGCTTACAGGCGGTTTTTGCTAATTGATTTTGTATTTATATTCTTTTTTTTTACAGTAATGTTTTTCCTTTCAAATATATTAGTCACTGGATCTTTTTCTCTTGTATCTCTGATTCTGTTTGCAGGTTTGCGGGGATTATGTGATATTGCAGAAAACTCATTGATTCTTTTTTTTATAGATATTTTTCCGAATAGAAAAAACAAGGCATATGGAATATGTTCCTGGTTCACTACTTTTAAATTTACATTTCTAATAGTGTGGGCAGTGCTATACTGCTTTTTTCTTATTTTATATTTGTTTGGGAATTAAAATAACTATAGGAAGGATTTAAATATGAAAAACTTGATAATCTATTTTTCTGGCACAGGAAATTCCTTATTTGTTGCACGCGAATTGGCTGCAAATTTTGATGAAGCTAAAATTATTCCAGCTTGCAAAATGGATGGTAAAAAATATTCGGGAAACTATGAAAGTATTGGTTTTTGTTTTCCTGTATATGCATGGGGACCTCCTCTGCTAGTAATTGAGGCAGTTAAATCAATGAAAGACAATTTTACTGCTGAATTTTATTATGGTATTGTAACCTTAAAAAACGAAGCTGGTGATGTGTTGAATTTACTTTCTAGTTATATGAAAGATAGTGGATTAGTTCTGGATGCAGGATTTAGAGTTCAGATGCCGGGGAATCATATAGTCCATTACGATCTGGAAGATCAAGAAGAACAACAGCAAAAATTTTTTCAATGGGAGAAGGATAAGCAAGATATAATAAACACAATCAAACAAAAAAGAAAAAATCATTATCGATCTTTATCATTTCTTGATAGATATATTAAAAGTAAATTGTTATATAAAATAGCATCAAGACAGTTCAGAAAATATTCATCGAACTTTATTGTAAATAAAAACTGCACAGTCTGCGGTATTTGTGTGAAAGTCTGTCCCGGTAATAACATAAAAATAGTTAAGGGAATGCCTTTTTGGGGAAACAAATGCGAAGAATGCCTGGCCTGTATTCATTGGTGCAGTAATAAAGCTATTGATTACAAAGATAAAACTCAGGGACGTAAAAGATATAACCATCCGGAGATTACTTTGAAAGAAATGCTTAACTTTTTATCTGTTGAGTAAAATTTATATATCATGGGATGGTAAAATTACTCAGAACCTTTGAATACACAATAATATTATGGATATATTTAATAATTTTATTAGTCTATTAGGTAGAATCAAAAAATAAACTAGTCAACTTTTAAAAAAAATCCGTTAAAGCATCGGTATTTTCAGAAAAAAGTTGTTTTGTGAAATTTTTTATTATGCCTTATATCAATGTTTTGATATTTATTTATGTTGTAAGCAAGTATTTCTATAAAACAGTATTTGACATTAAATCAAAAATATAGTATGATTTAACAGTGGCATTATTTACAATATATAACAAGGGAGATAAAAATGAAAAAAAATATATTATTTGTAGTAAACCTTATTATTGCAATATCACTCTTCACAATAAATGTACATGCCAAAGATATTACAGTTTCTATTGATTCAGATGAACTTATTTCAGGTAACCTTACTGAACCATCAAGTTTATCTTGTGAGGATGTTGTTTTAAATTATTTAAATTCTGAACCTTCCTCAAATTTTTTTATCAATGAAGAGGTTGATATAATAGATACTTTATTTTCTTCACTAACAAGTAGTAAAGTATCTGTTAATAATAAATCTTTAAATTCAAATAAAATAGGTTATAAGATTGTTTCAGAAAAAAAAATCATTCCAAATTCCAGTGTATTGGAAATAGAACAAAATTATGAAGGGGTTCCTATATATGGATCCAAGCAAAAAGCTTTACTTTCTAATAAGGGTGTCTTAAAGAGCATTTCTGGAAAAAGTGTAAAAAAACTAATTAAAAAACCTGGTTTGATGAATTTTTCAAATATTACTAAAAAAGAAGCGATAAAATACGCAAAAGATTCAATTGGTATTAAAAGTATTAATCCAGAAAAAACTGAAATAAAGAGGATTGCTTATATCGAAAATGAAAAACCAGTATCATCATATTTAGTTAATCTTGCATATATAAATCCTACACCAGCTAATTGGAACGTAATAATAGATGCCTCTACAGGAAAATCACTTAAGAAATATAACACAAGTGCTGATGAATTTAGTATAACTTCAGACAAAACAAACAATATCGATTTTGGATTAGATACAATAAATGAATTAGAATCATTTGTTTCTGATTTAAAGCCGAAAAGTATTAAAAATTCTGGAACTGGTTTGTACACAGGTGAATGTAGTTTTATGGCTTCAAAATTTCTTGGTAAAAACTATTTAATTGATCAAACAAGAGGAAAAGGAATATGGACAATAAATGGGAAAAAATTATTTTTTGAAAATGATTCTGATGGAAGTTGGACACTGCCGGAACAAAGTTTATCTGTTGATACACACTATAATTTTGAATTAATTTATGATTATTACAAAAATAAATTTAATAGAAACAGCTATGATAATAATGGTGCACTTATTAAAAATATAACTACTCTTCCGGCTGATAATAAGAATAATGCATTTTATCTTTCGGCTCTTAATCTATTTATTTTTTTAGAAGGTGATGGAGAATTATTTAATCATTTTACTTCTTTAGATGTTGTTGCTCATGAATTTGCACATGGTGTTACTAGGAGTGAATCAAATTTAATATATATGGATGAATCTGGTGCTATCAACGAAGCCTATTCAGACATTTTTGCAACTTTAATAGAGTTTGAATGTGACAAAAATCCTGACTGGCTAATAGGTGAAGATGTATACACGCCATCAATTGAAGGTGACTCTTTTAGATCAATGTCTGATCCTACTATTTGTGGGCAACCAGATCATGTTAAGGATCAATATAAGGATACAGATGACAATGGTGGAGTACATATAAACAATGGTATAATTAACAAAGTTGCATACCTTATAGCAGAAGGTGGAACACATTATGACGTTGAAGTTGTCGGTATTGGGAAAGAAAAACTTGGAAAAATATTTTATGATGCTCAAATAAAATATCTAGTTGAAACAACTGATTTTAAAGGATTAAAAACATATATAATTCAGTCAGCAACTGATTTATATGGGGGTGGAAGTCAGGAAGTTAAGTCAGTGACTGACTCATTTAATTCCGTTGGAATAACCAATTAGTTCAGAGTTACTTTTATAAGAATAAGTTCAAATAAAATGCTTTTGAATTGAAATTATTTATTTAACTGCAATTTATTTTGTTTTAAAAAATTAACAAATATGTTCAGACTAACACTACTTAATATAAAAAATGATGGAATAACAACAAATCTATATCGTGTTTGTATTTCAATTAATTCATAAACAAAAATAAAACCTATTATCAATAATAAAAATACTTGATATGATTGATAATAGGTTTTATTTTTTGTATGAAAAAAAGCTAAACTTATTAATGAAAACAACACAACAATTGTATAAAACAATTTTTCACTAATTGATAAGATAGTTTTTGTCTTTAAAGTAAGAAAGATATTATCGTCTAAAAATAAAATAGAACTATCAAAATCTGACCACATGATTATAAATTTATCTTTAAATAAATTAAACAAGTTGTGTTTGTTAGATAATCTAAGATATATGATATTAAACAATTCTTTTTTACGTAAACTTTTATTTTCTATACTGAAAATATGATTCGTATCATTTACACTATAATGTCCTGTAGTATTATTATTTAATCCTACTACAAACTTATACAATGGTTCATTATTTTTAAGTGGATATTCTGAAACATCACTATACATTATAAAAAAATCAAATATTTTTGTAACTACAAAAAAAACAACTATAATTAACATAATAATTCGAAGTTTCAAAAAATAGTTTCTTAATGTATTTTGAAATATTGAATTATCATATTTTGAAAAAAATATAAAAATAATTACTGCTAAAATAATTATTATACCTTCTGGACGAATGATATTAGCTAATGCAATAAAAACACCAATCGGCAAAAAAGCAAATTTTTTATAATAAAAAAGAGAGCAATACAATGCAAAATAAAAAAGAAAAGTAGCTAATATCTGATTTGTTAAAACTGAACACATATAAATTCCAGCTGGATAAATAGCATATAATATGCTTGCAGACTGACCAACTTTTTTATTAAAATTTTTTTTGCAAATTAAGTATATAATTATACATGTCATAGTTGCAAAAATCATATTGAAGAATTTTAGTATAAATATATCAAAACCAAATATATATATTAAAACTGCTTGATATGATACAAATCCAAGTTGATAAGACCAACTATTAAAATATGAAGAATTTTTAATAAACTCATTGTTTCCTAAATTTATTGAATTGGCTGCTTCGAGTAATAATTTAAAATCAGATACTGGTTCTGTTTTAATTAGGACAATCCATACAAATTTTAGAAAAAAAGATACAATTATTAAAATAATAAGAAAAACTTTTTCATTTTCTATTTTTTCAATAAGGAAGAGAATTATATATATTACAAAAATAAATAACAAACTGTAAATTATAAATTCAATTCTGCTAATATTTAAATCATCTAAAAAATCAGTTTTAAATAAATAGTTTGAATTATTAAAAGTAATAAATACAAACAATAATGATCCTACAAACAAAATAAATTTAATTGAATGAATATTAATAAAATTCATCCATTTT
>JBDMZA010000496.1:0-10309 GCA_039770155.1 Clostridiales bacterium | reverse complement strand
TATCATCTGACAAAGTCCTTTTATAACTTGTCATTGTATAATTCATTAAAACAGCGCTGAGCATGAGTCCCACAGATATAATTAACATAACAATAATAAGTGCTGATCCATTTTCACTTTTTCTTTTTCCAACCATAAAATCACACCTACTCATTTTAAAAATTCTCTACATAATGCAAAATCAAAAAATAATTTTGAGAACCTAAAAAATAATATCATATTTTCAAAATATTAGAATCACTAAAATCGTGTGATTCATCATTTTAAAATGTAGATTTATTTTTGGCAGTCTCTATGTTTCAGTATTAATAAAAATATTAAAAGCTTTTATCAATTTTGAATCACTAAAATTATATACTCCTATTTTAAATTTCTTAACATTAGGAAAATTACTATCTGAATATGTCGAATCATATTTTATACTATATTTATACTTATCATAAATTTTATCATTACTGTCTTTTAGCATAAGATCAGAAACTGTATTAGTATCCACTATATCTGGATATGTCCAAGAATTAGTATCATTTTGCCATAGTACTGTATCATTTATGTCTTTTATAGAATCACTATTTACATCATTATAACTTTGTATAGCTTTTGCCTCTTTAATACAATCAACAGAATTTTCTTTTGCAAGCCTTATAACAGCACTATTATCCATTTTCTTCTGCTTTTTGTTTATAATTAAAAAAGTATTATTAAAAGATGCAAATAAAGGTAAAGAAGCAATTGCTAAAATTGTTATAGCTAAAATTACTTCTATTAATGTCATTCCTTTTTTATTATCAAATCTTAATAGCATAATAATCACCTATGAAATTATTAATTTTTCTGCTTTACTTGAAGTTACTATTGTTTTACTATTTCTATCTACTATTTTTACCTTTCCCTGCTTATCATTAATACTTATTTTAATCTGTTTATTTGATTCATTATATACCTTTAGAGAAAGCCCCAAATTCTTATCTATTTCTGCATCAGAATAACTAACATTTATTTTAAAAGAAATATTATTTGAAATTGGAAGACTTCCACTAATTTTTTTCAAACCTCCAGAATCATTTGAAAGAGCCAAAGTGTAAATATCATCCTTCAAATTAAAATCTAAGTATTCCTGTTCCTTTGTTTTTACTCCCATATTATCAGCTATTTTATTAAAACCAAACACCCTACAATTCTCACCTGCAACTAAAAACCCGTCCAAAAATGCTATTAATTCATTATTATCTAAGTTAAGTCCTGATATATCACTTCCACTTTCTAAATCGCTTTTTGAATCGCTTATTCCAGGATCATTTAGCTCTTCTTGTTTATCGGAAATTCCTTCTAAATCATCTTTAGTCTTTGATTTATTTTCTTCCAAATCAGTCTCATTTGATATATCTTCCTTAATATCAACATCTTTTAAATTATCAATTTTTAAAATTCCATCTACTGATTCTGAAAATTCATTGAAATTATATTCTTTCTTATAGTCTTCATCACTTATACCCAATGAATAAAATGACAATTTTAACTTTACATCCAAATTATCAGTTAATAGAACTTCTTTTGTTTTACTATTTTTTTCTGATACTGGCTTTACATCCATCTCTACTATAGTAATTTTTTTTGCTGATCCTTCTATATAGCTTATCATCTCTTTAAATTTTTGATAATTTACTGTAGTAGCAAACTTAACATCCATAGAAATATAAGTACCTTTACTATTTTCATCCTTTTTAGAATCAGTTTTACCAGATTTATTTTTATCTTCTTTTCCAATATCAATAATTTCCGGAGAATTAATATTTATATCTCTAATACCAGATAATGTTATTCTTGATAATTTATTTAAGTAATCAATTGCATCAATTACACTATCCTTATCTGATAAATACATGTTTATTCTTTCACTTGCCATTTTTGCACCATCTAGATCATTTTGCAAAACATCAATATTTTTTGATTCCATTTTCAATTCATCATATTGGACTTTAGCCTCCACATAATCCTTGCTTACAGTCTTAAAACTCTTAATAAAATCTAACCAAACAAAGTTTATACCTATAAAAGCATAAATAGCAAATCCTAAAGCCGCTAATAACAATATTTCTCTTCTTCCGATTTTCATATTATTTTTCACCCTTTCCTTTTATAGAAAAAGTTAACTCAAAATCATTTGCCCCTTGTATACTCTTTAGGTCCATCCCATCATTAAAACTTCTAGCTATAATATTGTCCAATTTTTCCATATTATATAGAAACTCTGCTGCAATTATTCCTTTTTCTGCTTGTCCATTAATTTTTAATAAATTTTTATTATAAA
Source organism: Clostridiales bacterium (assembly GCA_039770155.1). Lineage (GTDB taxonomy): Bacteria > Bacillota > Clostridia > Acetivibrionales > JBDMZA01 > JBDMZA01. The sequence continues at coordinate 7,998 of JBDMZA010000496.1, read as the reverse complement.
TAACAGATTTTACATTACATCCTTTTGGAGTTGCTTTTTCAATAACAGTTAAAAGATCACCCATATAAACATTTTTGACATCTATATCATCAATAATAATTTCTTTGCTGTCAATTCTCTGTTGAAATTTAATATTTTCTGCTTTAACATTTCTAACATTTTCGAATGTTTTACTACTTAATTTCTCATGAGTAGTATCTACTCTATATCTCATAACCTTTAAATAAACTACAGGTAATATATAAGTCATCACTACAGTTAAAAATATTAATGCTGTAATAATTATACTCTTTGTAGTTGCAGGCATTTTTGCTTTTTGTTTTTCTTCAACATCTCCATTTACATCTTCTGGAAGCAAATTAATGTCTTTCATTACAAAACCTCCTCTGTATATAAATATAAAAATAATATCAATTATTTTTTACTCAGCAACTTTATACCTAACAGAAAACTCCATAACAACAGCTTCTGTAATATTCCTATTTTTATATTGTTTATTTAATTGTAAAGGTTTAATACTTATAATCAATTTATCTTCACTATTTATTTCAAAACTTGACTTTGATGTATCTAAGTCAAAAACTAAATCTTCATAGGAAGTTTCTCCGACATTTCTAAACTTCAATTTATTGTCATCAAATTTCCAGCACTTCACATTCTTACTTGAATTGTCAATCATATCAACATCTGATAAGTTTTCATCACTTATTACTAAAAGATTATTAACTGAATCATATTTAACAGTTTTTGCCTCTTCTACATGAGATCTTAATATTTGGATTATGTCAACTACCTTATCTTGTTGATATACTTGTCTTGATCCACTGTAATATGAACTTATTCCAAATTGAAATACACTATAAATTACTGAGGAGATAACCCCAAGAATTGAAATTACTAATACTACTTCTATCAATGAAATGCCTTTTTTATTTATCTTCATTATCGTATACACCTCCAATCAGGTAGTTTTTTAAACTACCTGATTGTTAGAATAATTTTATTCTGCTTCCACTATTACATTACCAGTAGTGTCATCAACATTTATATTCCAGGTTGTCATACTATCCTGTTGTGGAAGATAATTTTCTGGGTCACTATCTCCACCTACATTTTCTAAATACGGACCATAAGTAACTCCATCAACTTCAATTCCATCTTGTAGATTAACTAGTGTATCATTAACAGCTGCACCAAGCATTTCTGAAGCATCAACATCACCAGATTCAGCAATATAAGTAGCAATTGCACTTTTTATTTGGGTCGCCCTTGTTACATCAGCCCCTCCCCTACTTGAATCTGCAAGTTTTGGAAACATAGTAATAGCAACTGCTGCTAAAACACCAAGTATTGCAATAACTATAACTAATTCTATCAATGTAAAACCCTTATTGTTCTTTACCATTTTTTTCATTAATTATTCCTCCTAATTTTAACAAATTAAAACTACATTAATAATTTTAATAATTTTTTAATCAACTACAGAAAACATATTTTATCTAAACTTTCACTCATAATAACCAAAAAGATTTTTTCTAATTATGAGTATTTCTATATTTAGAAATCCCCCCTCTTTAATTTTTTTATTTATACTTTAAAATCTTTTGTATTTTTAAAAACTTGCGTTTTCATACATTTTAACCATTGGAAGAAGTACACTCATTACTATAAATCCAACTATAATGGCTAAAAATAAAATTATCGCAGGTTCTAGCATTGATAAAAATTGGCTTATTGAAGAATCAACTTCTTGGTCATAATAATCTGCGGCTTTTTCGAGAGAAAAGTCTAATCCTCCTGACTCTTCGCCTATTTTGACCATTGATATAACAAGTGGCGGGAAAAACTTCATATTACTTATTGTAGCTGTTAAAGCTTTTCCCTTTTTTACTTCATCAAGTACATGTTCAAATTTTTCTTTGATTATTATATTACCTATTACTTTTTGTACCATTTCTAAAGCTTCAATTAGTAATACTCCACTTGCCAATAATGTAGATAAAGTTCTTGTAAACCTTGATGTGATTATATTTTTAACTAAGTTTTTAACAATTGGAACTTTCAAAGCCAATATTGCTAGAGTTCTTTTACCTGTATATGATTTAAGATAAACACTAGCAGATAAAATTGTTGTAATAAATCCTCCCCCAATTAAAAACCAATAAGTCTTAAAAAAATCACTCATACCCATTACAACTTTTGTAGGAAGAGGGTATTCAACATTAAAAGAGTCAAGTGCCTTAGCAAATTGTGGTAAAACAAAAGTCATTAAAACAAAGACTACAATTATTGATACAAATACTAAAACCATTGGATAAATCATGGCACCTTTTATACGTTTGTTAATCTTATATTCTTTTTCAAAAAATTCTGCCATTCTGTTGAAAATTTTATCTAACTGTCCACTCACCTCTCCTGATTCAACCATATTAATAAGTAATTCAGGAAAAACATTATGTTTTTTTAATGATTTAGAAAGAGAATATCCCTTTTGAATATTTTCATAAACATCTGTTAAGATAGCTTTTAATGTAACATTTGCTGTTTGACCTCTAATTACATCCATTGCAACAGATATAGATAATCCTGCATCCAATACAATTGCAAATTGTCTACAAAACATAGATAAATCTTTGACTTTAACTCTGGGTTTAAATAAAGAAATTTGAGTTATATCATTGATAAAATTCTTTTCTTTTATCTCAATAGGAATTAATTCTTTTGAAGTTAATATTTTTACCAGTTCTTCTCTACTTACCACATTAGTCTCACCAACAAAAACCTTACCTGTTTCATTTTTAACTTTATAAATATAGGTAGGCATGTTTCTAATCCCCCAAAAAGATTATTTTATATTTAGTTTTGGACATTCATTAGTATGGATTTATATTTGACAATTTATCTGATGTGATGTGATAATTTTACAGTTTTAAAATTATATTAGATAAGTAATACTTTAATTGTGTATGAATAATTTATTTCCTTTGATTAACTATATTTTATAACATTTATTGCTATATGTCAACATTTTATTATCTTATTTGATATTTTTCTCAGTTTAAGCATAAAAAAAGATAATGTTTTCGACATTATCCTTCATCATAGTTAATACTTGAATTATTATTAATATAGAATTCAAAATGTAGATTTTTTTAAAATATGCCTATAAAGCAATCCCAACTGCATTTATTAAGTAATTAACTTTTTCCTTATTTAGACCTGAAGTAAATTCAATTCCTTTAATTTCTATAAAATTTATAGGGTAAACAGGCATTTCAAATACATCTTCTAAGTAATCTTTAAGACCTTTTAATTGTGAACCTCCACCTACTAAATACATCCTACTTATTTGTTCACCTGCACATCTTTGAATGTAAAAATCAAAACACATTTTCATATGTTTTATTATTTCATTTACAACAACTTTTGCAGCTTCACTACAATCCCATTCCAATAGATTATTTAAATCTTTATTCCTTACCATACCATACATTTTTTTATATCTTTCTGCCTGATCAAGTTGATGACTTTCAAGATTTAAATCTCTTAATATTGTAGCATCAATATTACTGCTTCCCAGTAGAACTACTCTATTAAACTCAGGAACCTTATTGCTTAGTATGTTAACAATCGATGTTTCTGAACCTAAATCAATAACAGCATATGTATTGCTTGATAATTTTGAGAATTTCTTCTTTTTCATTATACTATCTGTTTCTTTATGTATTATATCTTTTTGAAAAAATTTAGCAACACTGTTAGCTGGTATATCAACTGCTATGGGCTTTAAATTCAAAGATTTTAAAATTTCTAAGTAACTATTAATAATACGTTTTGCAACAGCAGTTACGAATACTTTAATTTTTTCTTTACCACTGTCATTAATAACCCCTAATACTTTGTAATCTACCATATGTTCATTTAAATTTATAGGTAAATAAGTATTAATTTCTGTCCAAACAGCTTTATCAATATCTTCTGTTGGAACTCTATCAATCATAATAATTCTAGTAATAATATTAGTTCCAGATATAACTATTTTTGCCTCTTTGGCACTTAAACTATGTTCTTGTATAACTTTTTTAATTTCTTTAATAACCTTCGGTTGATCCTTTATTGCACCATTTTTTATACATCCCTTTGGTGTGTCTCCAATACCAAAGTTAATTATAGTTACATCATTATTCTTTTTCTTTCTAAGTTGAACTATCTTAATATACCTAAAACCAATATCAACAGTTAAAAAATCGCTGGAAAACAACGAAAGAGCCATTGCTATTCCTCCTAAGTGTGCATTATTTTAGTACTTTTTGTTTTGAAATAACTAAGGATTGTCAAAAAAACATGTACTTCCAATTTCTGAATCACTGGTATAAGATCATATTGATTAGTAATGGAATAAAATAAATAATCTCCATGATTCATTACTTGAGAATATCAATTTATTTTCAAATATCTCTTAGTTACCAAATATTTATAAAAAAACCATTTTAAACACTTATAATTTTTCTAAGATTGTTTAAATCAATTGCATTTTGACAAGCAGTTTGAAAATCAATCTTTTCCTCTTTATACAGTTTGGATAAGCTTAAGTCCATTGAATGCATACCCTTTTCACTTCCGGTATGAATTGCTGATTCAACTTGAGGAGTCCTTGCTTCCCTAATTAAATTAGCAATTGCAGGAGTCCACATCATAACCTCTGTTGCTAATAATCTCCCCTTATTATTTTTTGCTCTAACAAGTTGTTGTGAAATTATACCTTGTAAAACAGTAGATAACTGAACTCTTACCTGTGCTTGTTGAAAAGGCGGAAACACATCTATAATTCTATCAATTGTTTTTGCTGCACCTACAGTATGTAAAGTTGATAAAACTAAATGCCCCGTCTCTGCTGCTGTCAATGCTGTAGAAATAGTTTCTTGATCTCTCATTTCTCCAATTAATATTACATCTGGATCCTGTCTCAATGAAGCTCTTAAAGCATTACTAAAACTTTTAGTATCAATTCCAAGTTCTCTTTGGTTTACTATACTTTTTTCATGTTTATGTAAATATTCTATAGGATCTTCAACACTTATAATGTGTGCTTTTTTATTTTTATTTATATGATTAATAATAGATGCTAAAGATGTTGATTTACCACTTCCTGTTGGACCAGTAACCAATATTAAACCCATTCTTTTATCTGCAAGATCATAAATAACTTCAGGCAACCCAAGTTCGGAAATTTTAGGTATTTCTGTTGGTATTGGCCTAAAAGCAATTGCCAGTGTATTTCTCTGCTTAAAAACATTAACTCTAAATCTTGCAATTCCTTTTAAAACATACGCAAAATCTATTTCACCACATTCCATAAGTTGTTCATACATTTCTTTTGAAGTACACTGCCTTACTAAGTCTTGAGCAATTTCAGGAGTCACAATTTGGTCCTGCAAAAAAGCTAATTCTCCATCTGCTCTTACAGCAGGTGGAATTCCTACGCAAATATGAATATCAGAGACTTTGTATTCTACAGCTTTATTTAATATCCTATTAACATCCATATATTAAATTCTCCAATTAATCTTTAGAATATGTAACTCTTAACATTTCCTCTACAGATGTAATACCATTTCTAACAAGTCTAACACAATTTTCTCTCAATGTAACCATACCATTTCTTATAGCTGCCTGTTTTAATTTCCCTGTATTTTCATTTACAGATATTAAATCTCTTAACTCTCTATTTATTTTCATTATTTCATAAACTGCTACTCTTCCCTTATATCCAGTATTATTACAATGTCTACATCCATTCGACTTATATATTTCAATCTCTTCACTCTCACTTGCATTGATTGCTTCTTTTTCTGTTATTTCAGGATCATATAAGGTTTTACATTCATTACAAAGTTTCCTAACAAGTCTTTGAGCTATAACTCCAATAATAGCCGATGATGCCAAAAATGGTTCTATTCCCATATCAATTAATCTGGTAACTGAACTTGGAGCATCATTTGTGTGTAGAGTACTTAAAACTAAATGTCCTGTAATTGCAGCTCTAGAAGCTATTTCAGCAGTTTCTCCATCTCTAATTTCTCCAACCATAATAATATCAGGATCCTGTCTCAAAAATGACCTCAATGAAACAGCAAAATCAAGTCCTGCTTTTGTATTTACCTGAACCTGATTAACTCCTCTAATAACACTTTCAATAGGATCTTCAATAGTTAAAATATTTATATTAGGTTTTGATAATTCGCCAAGTGATGCATAAAGAGTTGTTGATTTACCACTTCCTGTTGGACCAGTAACCAATATTATACCATGTGAATTTGATAGCAAATCTTCAAATTTTTCTAAATCATCTTCAAAAAATCCTAATTGCTTTTTAGAAACCTTAAAACCTTCTTTATCTGCTATTCTAACTACTATTTTTTCACCAAAATAAACTGGTAGAACTGATACACGCAAATCATAACTTTTTTCCTCAATTTTCATGGTTATTCTTCCATCTTGAGGAATTCTTTTTTCTGCTATATTTAATCCGCTAATAATTTTAATTCTTGCAACTAATGCTTGTAAAACTTTTCTATCATATTTCATAACTTCTACTAATTGACCATCAATTCTATATCTAATCATAACACAATCTTCATATGGTTCTATATGAATATCACTGGCTCCACTTGTTACTGCTTTATTAAACATAATGTTAACCATTTTTACTATTGGTGCATTATCTAAATCAGATATATCAAGACGTTCTTCTTCCCTACTCTGTTCTTCTTCAATTTCAACAGTAACTTCCTGTTGAACTTTTTCAAATTCTTCAGCTTCTGTTCTTGACATACTATCATATCCGACATTTTCTTCATCACCTATACCATAGTGTCTATCAAGAATCGAATTAATTTCTTCCTCATCAGCTAGCAATGGTGTAATTTCACAACCCGTTGCAAGTCTTAAATCATCTATTGTAAAAATATTCATAGGATCACTCATTGCAACTTTCAATTCATATCCATCTTTTTCAACTGGTACAAGTTTATATCTTCTTGCAATGCTATCACTTACAACTTCTATAACTTCTTTTGGAATACTGACATCTTCTAAACTTATATGTGGTACTCCCAATTGTATTTCCAAAAATCCAAACAAAGTTTTTTTAGTTATAAAACCTTCTTCAACCAATATTTCACCAATCATTCCACCCCTTTTAGCTTGTAATGAAAGAGATAAATTTAATTGGTCATCATTTATAACTCCTGACTTTACCATAAGTCTTCCAAGTCTATCCCTTGACAATACCGGACTTGTCATATTATTAGTGTCAAAGCTATTTGTTTCAGCTGATATAGTATTTGGATTTGCAATTGGTAATTCAGTTGTTACACTCATATTTGATTCTGGTATATCATTTTTATATTCTTCTTCAAAATATTTTTTTAAAAGTTTTTCTATCTCTTCTGGATCAGCATATACAGGTTTAATCTCTCTAGTCGTTGCCAATCTTAAATCATCTATAACAAAAATATCTGTAGGATCTTTCATTGCAACAGTTAAGACTCCATCTTCATCTTCAAGTGGCAGTAAAATATGTCTTTTTGCTATTGTTCCAGCTATTAATTTAGGTATTGCAGAACTTTGAATCTCAAAATTCATAACATCGACAAAATCAACCTGCATTTTAACAGCTTGAGCTTTTAATATGTCAGTTTTTTGAACAAAACCTTCTTCTAATAATATCTCTTCCATCTCTTTATTATTCTGTTTTTGTAAATCTCTGGCTCTTTTAAAATTTTCTAGACTAAGTACACCCTGTTCAAGAAGAATTTCTTCTATGCTTCTCTTGTCTAACGTTATCATGTTATACCCCCTACAAAGAAGTTTTCCCTATTTACTGCTGCCCCACACAGCTTAATTTCTATAAAAACTACAATTAAAACAGTAATTAAATACTATCATTTTTTATATTATTTAATCAATATAAATTTTGAAATAAATTAAATAAAT
>JBDMZA010000495.1:0-3150 GCA_039770155.1 Clostridiales bacterium | reverse complement strand
TAAATAAAATATTTATTTAAAGATATTTCCTTTGATATGATATATTTTTAAGTTCTCCTAACTATATTTTTTAAGACAAGTTTACATATCAAAACATAAAAATTTCTTTTTAATGCGTAAGATTTGAGTATATGATTAACAAAAAACTCTCTCATTTCTTTTAGGAGAACCTTAAAAATAATACCGAATTCTTTTCGTCTGAGGCTCGCTTAAATTGTATGAATTCATGCTTAAGAATTAGAGTTTATTTTTTGGATATCCCTTAGAGAGACCTAACAAACAATAATTCTCAATTTTTTTTCATCATATTCATCTATTCTAACAATTCTGCTTTTATCATTAATTTTTGCTTCAAGTTTTGGATCTACTATTATATCTGTTTTATAAATTTTAAATCCCTCAGAATTTAAAATTTCTAAAACATCCTTTAAATAGAAACCCATTAAATCAAACAATTCCATTATTATTAAACCTCTAATATTTCTTTTTCCTTATCTTTAACAACATTATCAATTTTGATTATATAGTTATCAGTAAGTTTTTGTACATCTTTTTCAATATCTTTTAGATCATCTTCCGTAATATCACTTTTCTTTTTTTCTTTTTTAAAATGAGCAATTGCATCTCTTCTAACTGATCTTATTGCAATCTTGGAGTCTTCACCTTCTTTTTTCACAACCTTTGTAAGTTCTTTCCTTCGTTCTTCTGTTAGTGGAGGAAAAATTAATCTCAAAACCTTTCCATCACTATTTGGATTAATACCAATATCAGACTTCTGAATTGATTTTTCAATATCCTTTACTAAATTTGAATCCCATGGTTGTATCAATATAACTCTAGCCTCTGGAATAGATATATTAGCTACTTGATTTATAGGTGTAGGTACTCCATAATAATCAACTGATATTCTTTCTAAAACAGCTGGATTTGCTCTTCCGGCTCTTATTCTTGAAAGATTATCATTTAATGAATTAATTGACTTTGCCATTTTTTCTTCAAAAGGCTTATATAAATCACTATCCATAAATTTTGTTGTAGGATTTATTATTCTACAACTTCCTCCCTTCAAAATTCTTTATTTTACTAAATGCTTTCTATAAACAAAATTAATTATATTCTAAATCTTTTTCACATTCAAGTTTGGTTATATAAATTGAAACTAATAATAGTTTTACTTTAGATATATTTAAAAGTAAAATCATTGTTCTTACCTTGAAGTCAATAAAAAATATGCTTACTCAGTGAACGATCATAAATTTATTTTTTGTTATACATTAGTAATAAATGTTCCTATTTTTTCCCCATTTATTACCTTCACAATATTATCTGGTTTATCTAGTCCAAAAACAATAATAGGAATATCATTATCCATACATAAACTAGAGGCTGTTGAATCCATAACTCCTAAATTCATTGTTATTATATCTTTATATCCTATTTGATCATATTTTTTAGCATCGCTGTGAATATTAGGATCACAATCGTATACAGCATCAACTTTTTTCGCTAATAATATTACTTCAGCATCAATTTCAGCAGCCCTTAATGCAGCTGTAGTATCAGTTGAAAAATAAGGATTACCAGTTCCACAAGCAAATATTACAATTCTTCCCTTTTCTAAATGTCTTACTGCTTTTCTCCTAATATAGGGTTCTGCTATTTGCCTCATTTCAATTGCTGTTTGGACTCTCGTTGGTATTCCATGATTTTCCAAAGCATCTTGTAAAGCTAATGAATTAATAACTGTAGCAAGCATTCCCATATGATCTGCTGTAGTTCTGTCCATTCCCTTACCAAGTCTACCTCTCCAGAAATTACCACCACCAACAACAATAGAAATTTCTACACCTAATTCATATGCTTTTTTTATATTATCACTAATACTATTTATTGTATCTGTATTTATACCTAATTTACTGTCTCCCGAAAGTGCTTCTCCGCTTATTTTTAACATGACTCTTTTATATTTTATCATATTTCACTTCACCATCCTCACATATAGTCTTTTTAAGGAATATCTAAAAAATAAATTTACTTCACCGTCTATATTCAGCCCCTGGGAACTATTGTTACAAAAATTAAATTATACAAAAAAGGACATAATACCTATGTCCTTTTTAATATTTAAACTAACCCTTTATTTGCTTATTGACCTCATCTGCAAAGTTTTCTTCTTTCTTTTCAAGACCTTCACCCATTTCAAACCTTGAAAATCTTCTAATACTTATATTCTCGCCTATTGCTGATATTTTTTCTTTAACTAATTTCTCAATAGTAATATCAGGATTTTTTATAAATGGTTGTTCTAACAAACATATATCTTTATAATATTTACCTATTCTTCCTAATACCATTTTTTCAATTATATGCTCAGGTTTTTCACTTTCATTCATTGCTTGAGCTTTTAAAATTTCTTTTTCCTTGTTTATTACTTCTTCAGGAACATCTTCTTTTTTAATATAAAGAGGTTTGCTTGCAGCAATTTGCATAGCTATATCTTTTACAAATTTCTTAAAGTCTTCATTTTTTGCTGCAAAATCTGTTTCTATATTAACTTCAACTAATACTCCAATTCTACCATTACCATGTATATATGATTCTACTATGCCCTCTGCAGCAATTCTTCCAGATTTTTTTTCAGCTGAAGCTATTCCTTTTTCCCTTAAAAAATCAATCGCCTTTTCCACATTTCCCTCAGTTTTGGTTAAAGCTTTTTTGCAGTCCATCATGCCTGCTCCTGTTTTTTCACGTAACTCTTTAACCATTAATGCAGTAACCATTATTTATTCCTCCAAATACTTATTATCAATTTATATTCAAATTTAATGATTTATTATTTTATTAAAATACACTTAGGGGAACCTAAAAAATACCAAATTCTTTTCGTCTGAAGTTCGCTTAAATCGTACGAATTCATTCTCGAGAATTAGAATTCATTTTTTGGATATCCCTTAGGAAGCCCTAATTAGCTTCTACAACATTTTCATTTGCTTTTTCAGTTGACTTTTCAACAACTTTTTCAGCTGGCTTCTCAGCTACCTTTTCAGGTGCTTTTTCAGCTACTTTTTCAGGTACTTTTTCAACTACCTTTTCAGGTGCTTTTTCAACAGTCTTTTCAGGTGCTTTTTCAACAACCTTTTCAGGTGCTTT
>JBDMZA010000494.1:0-4997 GCA_039770155.1 Clostridiales bacterium | reverse complement strand
TGTATCTATAATCAGTATTTTAAATATAATAAATACAATTAGTACAAATTTAATATTAAGAACCCAGGAAATTTCAATCTATAAAGCAGTTGGAATGACTAAATTTAGTATAAAGAAAATGACATTCTTCGAAGCCTTATTTTATGGAATTAATGCGACAATATATGGTAGTATTATAGCTATAGGTATAGTAGGACTAATATTTATTAAATTTAATAAAATTGTAGAATTTGAGTGGGATAGTTCATTATTACCATTAGAACATATTTTAATAGTTGGAATATGTTCAATAGGGATTTCTATACTAGCTGGATACATACCTTTAAAGAGAATAAACGATCGAGCAATTATGGAAAATATAAGAGGTGAAGAATAAAATAATGAAAGATATAATGTTAGTTGAAGATGATTTAACACTAGCTCAAGGAATAAAATTTTCCCTTGAGCTGGAAGGATTTAAAGTTTATATATGTAATTGCCTAGAAGAGGCAGGAACTTTATTTAATGAAAGGGAGTATAAATTAATTTTATTAGATGTAATGTTACCAGATGGTTTAGGTTATGATTTTTGTAAAAAAATTAGATTGTCATCAAATATACCAATAATTTTTTTGACAGCTTGTGATGAAGAAGTAAATATTGTGCAAGGACTTGATATTGGAGGAGATGACTATATAACTAAACCTTTTAGACTGAAAGAATTAATATCTAGAATTAATGTTTCATTAAGAAGAACTTATGTTAAAGAAGATAATAAAGTTTTAAAAAGTGGCGATTTAAAAATAAATATTTTGGAATGTCGGGTTTTTAAAAATGAAATTGAAGTGGAATTAACATCTGTTGAATATAGATTATTATTATTCCTTATAGATAATTATCAAAGAGTACTTAGTAGAAATAATATTTTAGAAAAAATTTGGAGTATTGATAGTAATTTCATAGATAATAATACATTAACAGTATATATAAAAAGATTAAGAGAAAAAATCGAAGATAATGATTCGAATATAAATTATATCAAGACAATAAGAGGTTTGGGCTATATGTGGAATATAAAGGTGAGGTAGGCATATATGGGTATATTATTTCAAAATAATGAATATAAAAAAATGTTATTTAAATTAGCTTTAATTCAACTAATTTTTACAGTTTTAATTATAAATTGAAGTTTGATAATTTAAATGAATTAATTATTAAAGAAAATGTAGCAATAGTAGGAAAAGTTTTGAGTAAAGTGCCTGAAATGGAAGATGAGATAGTAAATATCATAACGAAGACTCCTACCGAGAAAGAATTTAAATTTGGAAAAGAGTTGTTAAAAAAATATAATTATTCAACTCATATTAACTACAATTCCAATATATTATTGAAAAATTATATTAATAATTTTCAAAGGGACAATGTAATTTGTATTACTATATTATTTTTAATTATAATATTATTTATAAGTTTTGATTTTAAAAATATATACTTAAGTTTTAGAAAATTTTCTGATTCTATCCAAAAAATTATAGATGGTAATTATAATTTATCTTTGCCAAATAGTAGAGATGGTAATTATAATTTATCTTTGCCAAATAGTAGAGATGGAGAAATTAGTATTTTAGGACATAATATTAATCAATTATCATATCGACTAAAATCTACAATTAATGATTTGCAAAAAGATAAGAATTTTTTAAAAAATATTGTTTCTGATATATCACATCAATTAAAAACTCCTCTAACTTCCTTAATAATAATGAATGAAATTTTAACAAATAATCATGAAATGAAATTAAATAACCGATTAGATTTTTTAGAAAAAACAAAGAATCAATTAGAAAGAATGGAATGGCTTGTAGTTAGTTTGCTAAAATATGCGAGAATCGAAGCGAAAACAATAGTTTTCAAAAAAGAAAAAGTTGATTTTTTAGAATTAATTGAAAGTATTTTAAATAGTTTAGATTTTTTAATTAAAGAAAAAAATATAAAAATAGATATAGATACAGTAGAAAATATACCTTATTTGGAATGTGATAATGCTTGGTTAAAAGAAGCGTTAATTAATATAGTAAAAAATGCTATTGAACATTCTTATGAAAATTCTAAAATAAATATAAAATTTGAGAGTAATAGTTTGTTTAAAAGAATTTATATAAAGGACTTTGGTGATGGAATAGCCCAGAAAGATATTCCTTATATATTTGATAGGTTTAAAAAAATAAATAATAAGTTAAAACCAAATAGTATTGGAATAGGGCTTTCTTTATCTAAAGCTATTATCAATGGTATTGATGGTGAAATATATGTAAATAGTGAGTTAAATAAAGAAACTTGTTTTGTTATTACTTTTTCAAATAGTAACTAAGGGATAGCCAAAAAATAAACTCTAATTCTCGAGTATGAATTTGGTATTATTTTTTATGCTCTCCTAAGTTTCTATATCGTTAAAATATGACTAAATTGGGCATAATATTTTTATACATATAGCTTAAGCCTTTGGTAATTCAGGAATTAACTACAAAGTATTGTAGCTACTGAAATAAGTTAAATAACATAAAATGATAATATTTTACATTGATACTGTAAACAAAGATTCTTATTTAGTATAATGAAGGAGAATTAAAATTCAGGGAATATATAGTGAAAAAAATGGAAGAATATGAAGCGAAAAAATAAAGTTTAATGATTAAAATTTTGAAATAGAATTAGGAGTGGATGAATAAATGGTTGTTGATTTTATACAGACAAAGTCATGCTTTAATGAGAATACATATGAATATATTCATAATAATAATGTTATATACACAGCATATTTTGACAGGAGATTAAAAGAGGGTTTGACCTTTATTTTACAAAGAAATGGTCAAGACATAATTACTTTAAGTGGTAAAAATGTAAAATTATTCCATAATTTATTCAAATCAGAAATAAATTCAAAAAATAATTTATATCATGTATATGATATAAATGAACAAAATATTGGAGAAATATATGGTAGTTATGAAAAAACTGAATCTTTTTATTATAAATGTAAAGTATTTAATTTCAAAAATATAGTATATAAATGTTATAGAGTTTGTCTTGGCAAAAAAGGGGATTTTGTATGTATTTATGAAGGCGGTAATCAAATTGCTTTAATTGATAAAGAAATAGTTGTTCATAATAATAATGATAAATATAAACTATATATTTTAGATGAAAAATATTTGTTTGTAACTGCTATATTTGCACTATATTATGACTGTATAACTCATGGAAATTATGGAAATAATGCATATAATTCAAAAAAAACATCCATATTTGTAACGACAGGTAAAAAATTAAAAGAAAAATACGATCCTCAATTTAAAGATTTATGTTAAACAATATATTATAGGGGAATTTGGGGATGGTTTAAACTTTGTATAATATTTGTATAGAAAAATTGCTAACTTACTTATATAAAGCATCTAAATTTTTTTCGTATAAAGTCATTTTAAATAATATTAATTTTTGAACCATCCCAAATTGTCATACTAGTTTAAAGGAATCTCATATAATACCTTAGGTTGCTCTTCAGATGCTGTATATAATGACTTTGTATTAGGATCAATAGTAATAGCTTCTCCATTTGGTTCTTCTGGACAGTTTATAGAAATAACATCCTTTGTTAAAATATCATCGAAATTACTTGGATCATCAACTGACAATTTAAAAATGTTTTTTTCATCTCTAATTATAAGATAGGTACCATCTCTACTAATATCAGCCGCTGAAGGTTTTTTAAAATCTTCTATTTCTAATTCTCCAACATACTCAGCTACATTTTCCTCATTTTCATCTAAATCGGATACTATAAGCTTAAAGACTTTTATATTTTTTTCTTTTGTAAAAAGATATATTGTACCATCAGAAACATATTGAGTGTAACCAATTGATTCACAATTATGAGCTTCTCCGTCAGAATAAACATAAGTAAAATCTTTTGATTCATTGCTAATTTCTTCACCTAATAAAGGCTCCTCCATCATTGAAATTATACAATCTTCTCTTTCTTCTGAATTATCACCAAAATCACCTACAAATATATATTCTTTGTTATTATAATTTCCAATACACATGTCTTCAATATCTTCAAATTCGTTTATTTCTACTCTCATAGTTATATTACCTTCTTTATCCAAAGCAAATATTTCACCATTACTTGAAGAATCGTTATGTGCCCAAATAGTATCTTCATTTTCCTTGCTTGTAGCAATACCTGATAGTTCTTCTAAATCTGATATAACCTTATCGAAAAGTTCTAAAGGTTCTTCATAAATAGAACTGTTTTCATTATTGCTAATTTCTAAATCACATTCTTTATCGATACTTTCGTCAGTATTTTGATTGCTTTTTGCATTTATAAGTGTAGCAAATACTATTAAAATTATTATTATCGATGAAAATGTTACAAGATATTTTTTCTTTTTGAAATTTAACATTGTTAACCCTCCTCATAAAAATAAAAATAATAAAAAAATTATCTTTAATATATAAATACGAAAATTAAGTGATTTTTTGTAGGTCAAAATAAAAAAAATAACATTGCTCAAAAATTTGTACAAATTTCAACAAAGTATTTATGAAATTTTAAATCTAATATTAATTCAGTATGAAAAGCTGCAACAATAATATTTTCAAATCGTGCTGCTGTAATTTTTGCATCAATTTTGTAATAGCAATTTGTTTTTAAAATTTCTATTATAGATTTTATCATAAAAAAGTTAAAACAGATATAATTGAAAAATTTATATTTATATTATCAAATTTAATATTATATATACAAGAACTAGTAAATAGGTCTTGTCGAACAGAATGATTTCGCTAGATATTATTGATTAAATAATCAATCCAAATTCTGTTATATTTATAAATAAGACAAAAGCAATTTTATGCATAATAATACTCTTTGAAAGGTAAATTGTTTTTACGATTTATGTGTGATACTACTTAATTTATGGAGTTTTGTTTCATAAAATTTTAAAATGTAT
>JBDMZA010000493.1:0-4271 GCA_039770155.1 Clostridiales bacterium | reverse complement strand
TTAAATATTTTTTAAATTATAAAAATAAAAATAACTTTAAATTTGATATTACTTATGATAGTGATTTAAAGAGAAAAATCATCATAGATACAATACTTAATCTTCAAAAAAAATATCCTAAATTGAGTTTATTAGATCCAAGAAATGTATCATTTTTTATGGATGAAATTGATTGGATAAAATCTTGTAATTATTTAGAGTTAGAGGAATACCAAAATGTAGATAGGCTTGGCAGAATGTCAGGAACTCTTGATGGACCTCAAAGACTTATCAAAAATTCTGATGTAAGAGCTGCTATTTTTGAGTTGCTATTGATTTACAATAATAGGCTGCAAGAAAAAGAATTAATTGATTTTAAATCGGCATCTGTTATTGCATTAGAACATGCAAAAAAATATATAAAAAGAAAATATACTCATATAATTGTGGATGAAGGTCAGGACTTGACAAGAGTTCAAATAGAAATGCTGAAATTATTATACTGTAATAAAGAATATTCAAGCTTTTCATTTGTAGCAGATACAGCTCAAAGTATCTACAATCATTCCTGGATGGTAAAGGGTAGAAGTTATAGCAGTATAGGTTTTAATATGTTGGGAAAGAGTAATACTTTAACAAAAAACTATAGAACAACTACTCAAATTGCAGAAGCTGCATATAGTTTATTGGAAAATGATCTTAGTATTGTTGAAGATGAAAATTATGTAAAACCTTCTTTAATAGATAAAAGCGGTGTTTATCCTGTATTTAAAAAGTTTAGTTCTGAAATAAAACAGGCTGAGTTTATAAGAGATGAAATTAAATATAGATTATTAAAAAATTATAATGAAAATGATATTGCCATTATTTCGAAATCAAATAATCAGGTTTTATGGATAGAAAAATTTTTAAAATCAAATGGCATTAACGCAGACTTAATAAATAAAGATAATCCAAAATTTGCTGCAAAAAGTATTAAGATTATGACTATGCATTCTATTAAAGGATTAGAATACAAGGTTGTATTTGTATTTGGAATTAATGAAGACAGTTTTATTAGTTCAATAGATAATGATATTTATGAAATGAGTTTCAGGAAACTTCTTTATGTCAGCATGACCAGAGCAAATGAGATATTATATTTAACTTGTAGTAAAAAACCCTCAAAACTAATATATCAGATAAATCAAAGATATTTACGAATTGATTTTGAGAGCAAAGTTAAAAGGATGTATAAAGTAGATATAAGTGAATATAAATTTGTTAATAAAATTTCTGATATTTATAGTAAGGAAGAAATAGTAAGGCAATGGATGATTTCAGAGATTATGAAGACTTATGAATATCCTGAAACTATGATTGATGTTGAATTTAAGGTTTATAATTTTTCAAAACAGGGATTTGTAGATATAGTTGTTAATATATACAATAAAAATAATAAGATACCATATATTTTCATTGAAACAAAGCGATATAATAGTGGTATAACTGAGGGCTTAGGTCAATTGAAATCATATATGGAATCAAATGTTATGTGTCAATATGGTATATCTACAGATGGAGTAAGGTTTGAAGTTATAAATAGTAAATTTGAAAAAGTTAATGATATTCCAAACTTCCATCCATCTATGTTACCTGACGGAATTGAGACCTATCAATTTATTGATTTTCAAAATCGGAGAAATTATTTAATAAATATTAATCAAGAAAATAAAGATGATATTAGTATTACAAATATAGATACAAAAGAAGATTTAAAACCTGAAAATTTTCAAGAAATTAGGGTGTTTGGGGAAATTATAGCAGGAGAACCAAGACTTGCATATGAAGATGTTAAGGAAAGCTTTCCCATACCTAACGAGTGGCTATCACATTCTGACGACTACTTTTTCTTGAAAGTTGTAGGAGATAGTATGAATGGTATAGAGATTAATATAGGTGATTATGTTTTAATAAAAAAACAAAATACAGCAATTAATATGGATATAGTTGTAGTATCAATAGATGAAAATGCCACATTGAAAAAACTCATGGTAATGGGGGACTCTGTTTTATTGATTTCTGAAAATCCTGATTATGAACCAATTCAGATGAGAAGAGAAGATGTTTTGATAAATGGAGTTGCAATTGCTGTGTTAAAAAGAAACTTAGGAGAACCTAAAAAATAATATCGAATTCATATTCAAGAAGTGGAGTTTATTTTTTAGATATCCCTGACCCTAACCATTTTGAACTTCAAGTTCTTGATTTTCTCTATATTTTTTTGGAGTTATACCCATATTCCTTTTGAATGCTCTTCTAAATACCTGATTACTATTATATCCAACTAATTCAGAAATTTTTTCTATAGAATAAGTAGTTGTATTTAAGTAGATTTGAGCATTTTCCATTCTAAGATTCTCTAAATAATTTGAAAATTTTTCACCCAACTGATCTTTAAAAAAGTGGCATAAATATCCTTCTGTGATATTAAAATGTGATGCAATGCTACTTAAACATATATTTTGATCTGCATATGATGAATTTATGTAATAAATAATATCATCAATTAATTTTTTATTTTTATCAGTTTTTTGTTCGTTTATAATTTTACTTATTTCTATATAAGCATTGAGAATTTTATTATATCGTTTTTCAAAGGACAAGGTTTTAGGAAAATTTTCTGTTTCTTTTTTAATTTTTTCAATTGACTCTATATCAATATAGTTTTCTATTCTGACTAATGATCCTAATAATTGACTAATAAAGATTTTAAGATATTTGAAATGAAGCTTTCTTTTTATGAAATTTTCTGTGTATATTAAATCCAATAGGTTTTTGACTTTATCAGTTTCACCTGTTTTTAAAAAATTAATAAGTTTTATTTCAATGTCAATAGGATAATAATAAGATTTAAACTGGCTTTGTACATCTTTGTAAAATAGGATACTATTAGTTGAGTCTTTATTAATATTTGTTACTTCACGAGCTTCTTTGTAAGAGGTGCTTAAACCCAAAATATCAGAACATAAATTTCCTGCAGAAAAAAACATTTTAATATTGTATTGATCAAGAAGTTTAGTATAAATTGATTGAATTATCATTTGTGTATTTTGCATACAGATATTAGTATCATCGGTATAAAAATAGATTATCATTGCAATTTTTCTTTCATCTATATCATATGATAATCCTTTATCTCCAAGTAAATTGCTGATAGAATCTTTCAAAAGAAGTTTAACAAGATCTAATTCCTTAACAACTTTTTCATTTACTAAAATATCTTTATCATAGGAATGCATTATTACAACAATGTAACTTTTAGCTTCCATTTTTATCCCTGCATATGACATGATTGATTTGATTTCATCAATATTATTAAATTTATTGTTAAAAAGTCTGTCAAAAAATGTTTGTTTTAATATTGGGAGCTGATGATCTAGAGATTCTTTTAATACAGTATTGTTATCTATTAGTTTTAGAACATTACCACTTAGATCACTTAATTTATCAGAGCTTTCTTCATCTTCAATATCAATGAAATCTTTAAATAAATCAAATGCTTTTTTTACTGGTCTTGAATCATAATATGAAAAAATCAATGCAATAATTAAACCGATTAAAATATCTATTAACACTATAAGTATAGTAACTTTTTTAATATAAATTAGTTTTGACATAGCTACATCATTAGAAACTGCTACAGTGTATATCCAATCATTGTATTCTGAAGTAGAATATGATATTAAAACATTATCATCTACTAATTTATCATCCATAAAACCTTCTTTATCAGACATTTTATCATTTAAAACAGTAAAACTGTCGTTATTGCTGTTGATGGAAGTTATTATATTTCCTTCTTTGTCTGATATATATGCCCAACTTTTATCATCAACAATTAGTTTATTAAAAAATTTATGTATTTCTTTTTCATTTAATAGTACAATAATAGTTCCGGTTGGGGGTTTTGAATATTCAATTGGAATTGATCTAAGATATGAGATTACCTTAGTTTCACCAAATAGACTGTCACCTTCCTTCATTAATTTACATTTTTTAGAAGGGAAAAAATCTCCATTATAGCTATTTTCCAAAAGAATTTTATTCCAACTCTCAAAATCCATATCATCATATTTAAATACCCTATCATAAAACAATTCATTTTTATATAAAGATCTATTAGCAATAATGGAATTGGAATTTTTTATATAAATGTAATAATCTAAAATGAAATTATTTGTAATTTTATATTGAGATACACCATTGATTACATTTTTTAGCTTATAGTTATAATCAGCTGTAGTTGAATC
>JBDMZA010000492.1:0-3181 GCA_039770155.1 Clostridiales bacterium | reverse complement strand
TTTTTCTAACATTATATGCATTAAGTCCCAATGATTTTGATATATCTTCTGACCAATTTCTTGCCTCAACTGCCATTTTCCCCATTGCAACTTCAAACAAATTTTCGCTTTCAACGGCATCCATAGCCATTTTAGTTGCAGCAGTTCCAATCCCCAAAATAGGTACTGTAACCGCTAGTGACAGACTTTTCCCTAAAGAAGACATTTTATCTCCAACAGCTTTCATCTTTATTCCAGCATTTTGCATAACCTGAGACACTCTATTCCATCTAGAACTAACTCTATTTAACTCACTTGTTGTTTCTTGAAGTTCCCTTTGCATATTATTCAATTCTGCTGTTGCATGATTTAATCTTATCCTTAAATTTTCTGTTGACCTTGCTGTCTCACCATTTCTTCTAACATGGTCCTGATAACTTCTACTTAATGCTACTACCCTATCTCTATGTAATTGAATTTGCCTATTTAAAGTACTAGTTTTAAGCCTTAATGCTTCGGTTGTATTACCAAAACCACTTATTCTAGAACTAGCTACTGCAAATTCACTCCGTACAAGTCTTAAACTTCTTTGTATTCTAGATACTCCTTGTTGGAATCCATTATCGTCAAGTCCTACCCTTGCAACTACTGTGCTTCCTGCCATTATCTAGTCTCCTTTCTAAAATAAAATATTATCAATAGTTTCTAAATTATTATTCTCCAATCCGTTAATTGTTTTATAGACATCAAAAAGTCCCGGGATCTTCTTTGGTGTACTTCTCCAGAATTGTTTTTCATTCATTTTTAAAATATTTGTTCCCAAATAAAAGAGCCACTGCCAATCCCAAGACTTAGAATCAGTGTGGCTATCTATTCCCCCATATTTTCTTTAACTTCTGGCATTGAATTTTCCAGTGCTTCATTAATTACAGTACTAATTTTCTCAATATCCTGTAGTGTTAACATCTCACCTACTTTTTTTAATGTTGCTTTTTCATCTTCTACTTTTATTGCTGCATATATAAGGACTCGGACTGCTTTTAGTTTTTTATTTTGCAGATCTTCAAATGCTTTATTTATGTCTCCATATACTTCTTCTAACTCGCAAAATGTTTTCATATCAAACTTTAAATTATAGTCTTTATTTTTAAGTTTGAATTTCACACCTTTATTTTTTAAATAATTTTAAAACTATTTTTTAATAACTGGAAATCTTATCTCTGTCATATAATCATCAACATTTTCAGTATCAGTTATACCTTTTATATATACTTCATTTGGTGGATTTGCAACTAAATAATTATTTTCATCTATCCATTTCATTATTTTTTCATAGCTTGATGAAATATTATCATACTTTCCTTTATGTACAATAACAGCAAATTTTCCACTCTTAATAGTATTAGTAATAAACTCATCTGCATTTTTTATTGGAACACAAATCTCATAATCTGTCTTATTAGGATCAAACTCTTCATCATAATAAATTGTAAATACATGTCCAACCACTTCTAAATTCTTTTCTTTCACTGTTTTAAAAAGCTCACCTATAACTTCGGGCATTTCATATACAGAGCCTGTTTTCCTAATACTATAAACATTTTGTTCTTCAAAAGATATTACTTTTACATCATTCATAAAAAAACACTTCCTTAATTCTTATTTTAGTTCAGTATATTACCTCCACTAACTGTAGAGTCAACATCTTTATTACTTATACATATAATATCATTCTAAATATGACACCATTATGTCATCATTTCAAAAGATTAATTAACCACTAACCGACATAAATTTCAACTCCAAATTTTACTAAATATTTATTCAATTACAACATCTTCAAGGATTGGCTCAATAGTAATGCCATTAAACCAAGATTCTATAACAGCCAAATCAACTCCTTCCACATCTTCATCCGCAATAAACCTATAGTTCCCATCAAAATCCCTTGAATAAAAACTTCCTTGCAGTTTAGCACTCTTAACTACGGGTTTATCGGCTTCTGTCTCGAACTCATCTTCTGTTAATTAAAATTTTCCTTTTAAAAGACACACAAATCTAAAACTTCCCATTACTCTTTTTAGATTTAAATCCGATAGCAATTATAGGTGCCAGGTCATCTTTATTTTCAATTAATACACCTTTTACAACTTTTGCTACCTGTAATTTTGCTCTGCTTGTAAGGGATAATTGATTAATTTCTATTTCAACATCAACTCCCTCAAAGACATGTAAAACATCTTCTACTGCATCATCTGAGTAAATATTTTCAGAATTTGTTTTTGGAGTAAGTTTGGCGCTTATTGCTCTTTTTAATTTTTCAGGTGCTTCATAAATCGCACCTTCAGTTGTATCAGATGTTAAAATTGCTATATGAATATTCCTTAGTCCTACTTGCCTTGGCACATTATCACTCTCCTTCCATATAATAAAGCTTCCCAATCTACCTCTTTGTCAAATTTATCCCATATATTCATTAATTCACTCCTCCATTTCTTCTTTTTCTTTTATCAGCAATTTTTTCTGATTGACTCTCTGTTAATATTTTTATAAATTCATCTTTATTTAACGGCATTTTGTCAGTCCCAAAATTATAGCGACTTCCTCCAAATACATATGATGAGGTTTTGAAACTTTTTGTAATTCTTCCTTGTGTTTCAACATTATCCATAATTCTTACAACAAGACTTGTTATACGGAAAAATAATTTATAATGTTACTACTTAATACATTATTAAATACAAAATTATTATTACAATTATGACAATTAAAATCAGAAGGACAGATTCTTATGTCAAACATAAAGCTGTTTAGTATAAATGGTAAAATAACAGAATTGCCATCTACATCAGTAGCACTTGAAAGAGAATTACAAATACTTATTGAAAAAAATATGAATACATTTTTTGAATCAACTTTTCTTAAAACTGAATTTAAAACTACAAATAGTGGAAGAATAAATAGTTTCGGAATCGATAAAAAGGAGTGACACTGAGAATGTAATTAACTAGGAATTATTTTATTTAGATTGGTTAATGGACCATAAAACAGCTTTTGAAAAAGCTAAAAGTTTGATAGCTAAGACTTATGAAACTAATTGATTATGACCCTAAATCTGCGTAAGGTTTATTTTTAAAAGTTTAAAAGTACTTATTCACTTCATTGATTAATTTTTCAACTTTAGCAAATAGGTGAAAAGTTA
>JBDMZA010000491.1:0-2533 GCA_039770155.1 Clostridiales bacterium | reverse complement strand
TTCTTTGTCCCAAGAACATTATTTTTTACAGCTTCTGTTGGATTTGCCTCCATTAATGGGACATGTTTATGAGCTGCTGCATGAAATACAACACATGGATTGTATTCTTTGAAAATCCTTTTTAATCTCAATGATTCTCTTATATTTGCAATTACTACTTTCACATCTAATTTTGGATGTATTCTTAATAATTCATTATAGAGATAAAAAGCATTATTCTCATAATTGTCTAAAATTATGAGTTTTGATGGTTCGTAAATGGCAATTTGTCTACAAAGTTCAGAGCCGATGGAACCACCTGCACCTGTTACCAATACTGTTTTATTTTTTAAAAATTTAACAACCTTATCATTATCTAAGTTAATTTGTGCTCTTCCCAACAAATCTTCTATTTTTACTTCTCTAATTCTATTTATTGAAAAATTACCATTTATTAATTGGGAAATTGCAGGCATGATTTTGACCTTACAATCTTGCATTTTACAAACATTATAAACCTTGCTTAAAACTGTGTTATCAATATTTGATATAGCCATTAGTACTTCTTCTATTTCATATTTTACAATAACAGACATTAGATTTTCATTACCAGATACTATGGGAATACCCTTTATCTTTTTTCCCTGTTTACTTCTATCATCATCTATAACAACTACAGCCTTATAGAGTGAATTTGATTTTTTAGTAAGTTCATTTAAAACAATAGCTCCTAAGTCACCAGCTCCATATATTAAAACCTTTTTTAAATTTTTGGAATTTATGGAATGTCCACTTAATGTTCTTCGTATTACTCTGTAAAAAATCCTCGTACTTGAAATCATCACAACATCTAAAAATGATATTATAAGATAAATGCTTATAGGGACTGATATATTATAAAAAATACCATATCCTATAAGTGCTATATTACCTACTAATATATAAAAACCTATAAATACAAATTCTTTAGTCCCTGCATATTTCCACAAGCTTTTATATAATCTTGAAGCTAAAAAAATAGTAATTTTTATAAATGATGCACTTGCCAATAATATTGGTATTGCTTTAAAGTAAGTTCTTGGAATTATAAAATCGAATTTTATTAAATATGCAAATATAATTGATAAATTCACAATTAATAAATCGATTAAAATTAACAACCCTATACTTATTTTTTGTTTCACAATATATTCCCTCCTTTTCTTTAAGGAAAGTTATTTATTCTCATAAAATCGCATGGTTTTTGCTCAAAGTAATAAAAATTAATTACTTTGAGCAAAAATCTTGTTATTTGAAGTATAGAAATTTTATAGGGCCGAAACACCATAAAAAATTTCTATACTTTTTACATAATCGAATATACAAATTATAAAGAAAAAATTCGACAAAATCAATTACATAACTGACACAAATATATTACATTTCAACATTTTTTATTTTAATAATATTTTTCATAGTACTTTAGTGTTATATAAATATTATACAAAGATATTATCTTATTTTAGTCATTTTTAATAACATAACGTAAATGTAGAATTTTAGATTATTTTGAAGCTTTTAAAAAATTGATTCCAAGTTCTACATTTCTTTCTTCTTCCATAAAATTTATTCTAATTTTAGCTCTATTTTTTCTTTTGTTTACAGATATAATATAACCTTCTAAATTCTTTAATGGACCATCTAATACTAATACTTTATCATTTTCATATAAAGCATTTGAAAATCCTATAATTTCACTTTTGTATGTTAATCTTTCTATTATAGAAGATTCCTCTTTTTTTAACTTTAAAAAGGTTTCTCCATTCCTTATTAAATTTATGATTCCTGGTATATCTTTAAAACTGTAATAATCTTCAACATTTATATCACCTTTTAATAAAACATAGCCTGGTAAAATAGTTCTTATTTTATTTATCCATATACCTTTCTTTCTTTCCTTTAATGTCCTTTTAGGCACTAATATATTAAATTTATCTTTTATTCGATAATTAATTCTAGCCTTTACATTGTCCTCGTCTCCTGTCTTTACAAACAATGCATACCAACTTTCATCTTCCATTCTAACCCTCCAAAACTGACGCACTACAAATTTTAGCAATTAAGTCACTTTATCAAACTTATATGTATTACGCGACTTTTATAGTCAATTTTTATCAAAATTTATCTTCAATTATATAAAAACCAGTCTAACAATACCACTTCAAAGCAATTAACCTTTTATTTCATTTTAATTAAATTTGTAAATAAAGATCGAATTTTTTGGATTTTTTTGAAAGACGAATAACAGATAGAAAACATAAAAAATAAATTTTCATTTTATAATTATTTGACATTATTTATTTTAAATTATATATTTTACTAAAACATGATTATAATAATTATAACTCAGTAAATGTATTGAGAATAGTTTATAATTGGAGAAGTTCCTATACTATTTAATAATGAAAGGAATATTACATGAAAAAACTAATAACAATCATTTTAGTGCTAGCAATTATTTCAATTGGTATTTTAGTATATCATGGTATAATATGGCCAAATAGTTTTTTTGCCC
>JBDMZA010000490.1:0-8592 GCA_039770155.1 Clostridiales bacterium | reverse complement strand
CTAATATTTTAAGATCACTAATTACATAAGCAAGCATAACAATATTTAACTTTGAAGAAGCTGAAAACGCTAACTCTTGAGAGATAGAAAAAATATGCTAATTCACATTTGATAGTTGTTCTTTTTCTGTATATGTAAAGTAAAATTTTTGATTATGCCTTTTTTAAATAGTTATTAAATATGGAATATTAATCTAGATGAATTTTATTTATGTATTGACAAAAACTTAATATCTGATTATACTGTATATATAAAGCATTAACAGTATGATCAATTTTTTATAATACATTATGAAAAGTAAAGTTATACAAAATATTAATAATTTAATAAAAACTTCATATACAACAGTTTAAGTAGTAAGTACATTAACAATAGTATTCATTTTATTGGTATTTCACATTTATTTTCCTTATGTTTTATAAAAAAAGGAATTTATTTAAATCGAAGTAATTTTCAATATTTCTAAAATTGTTGTTGGAGAATTTGAAATAATTTTGTTTAATTGAATTATGCAAATGCATATTCAAGAATTAAACTTTATTTTTCATTTATTCCTGATTTAGGTAATTTTATTAAAACTTATTGAAAAATGAACTAAGTGTTTATATAATTAATTATAAGTTATTTAGGCAAAATCAAAAAATAAACTAGTCAACTTTTTTTGAAAATTCGTTAAACCATCGATAATTTCAGAAAAAAATTGTTTTCTGAAATTTTTGATTATGCCTTATTCAAACATATGAAGTTGCAAATTAACTTGTTATAAATTTCTAATTATTTCATTACAAGAATTAGACATTGATTATAATCTGGAAATTCATGTTATTATCTAGTTAGAACACAGTAAAATCATTATTGGTAAATACCAGGTTACTTAGGGATATCCAAAAAATAAACTCTAATTCTCGAGTATGAATTCACGCGATTTAAGTGAACTTCTGACGAAAAGAATTCGGTATTATTTTTTAGGTTTTCCTTAGATACAACTTTATAGTTCAAATTATAACATTAAGAGGTGTAAAATGATTTATGTTGACAACTTAACTAAAACATACAAGAACGGTAGTATTGATGTTCAGGCATTAAAAGATGTGACAATAAAAATAAATAGAGGAGAATTTGTTTCAATTATGGGTCCTTCTGGCTCTGGAAAATCAACTTTAATGAACATATTAGGTTGTCTTGATAAGGCTACAAATGGAGAATATATACTTGATAATAGCAATATATCATCAAAAACTAATTATGAACTCGCCAAAATAAGAAATAAGAAAATCGGTTTTGTTTTTCAATCATTCAATCTTCTTCCCAAACTAACAGCACAAAAAAATGTCGAACTTCCTATGATATATGCTGGAATAAAAGCCAATGCAAGAAAAAAAAATGCTATAACAGCACTTAAAAAAGTAAACTTAAATGATAGATCTAACCACAGACCATCAGAATTATCTGGTGGACAAAAACAAAGAATTGCCATTGCAAGAGCATTGGTAAATAGTCCCTCCATTCTTTTAGCTGATGAACCTACTGGAAACTTAGATAGTACAACTAGTTCCGAAATTATGGATATTTTTAGAAAACTGAACTCCGAAGGAGTTACAATTATTATTGTCACACACGAAAATGATATAGCAAAATATACCAAAAGAATAATAAAATTTAAAGATGGTCAAATTGTAGAAGATAAGAATAATTAATTATTTTAGGAGGTAAATTATAAATGAATGTAATTCAAAGAATATTTGGTGTAATTTTTTCACCTGTGAAAACAATGGCTGATATAAGTAAAAAATCAAACTTCGCTATAGCACTTATTATTATAATTGCTATTACAACATTATTTTCTATAATAACATATAGTGATTATAAAGATTTTGCAATGGATCAAGCAAAACTTTCCATTGAAAAATTAGAAGAAAAAGGAACTGATTTACCAGAAAAATCAAAAGAAGCTATCTTAGAAATGTCAAAAAAAACTGCTCCAATTACTCCTATTATTACAATAGTTAGCAGTATCGTAATGTTTTTTATATTGGCTGGTATTTCAATGCTCTTTTTAAAGGTAATTCTAAAAGGAGAAGGTACTTTCATCAGTTACTTAAGTGTAATAATATATGCTAGTATAGTAGGAATGTTAGGTATTCTTCTTAAAATTGGTTTATACCTCTATACAAAAGATTATACATTAGTCATTTATTGCACAACATTAAGAGGAATACTTCCAAACAATAACGAACAAAATTTTATAAATACATTTACTACTGGAATTGAAATTTTTAACATCTGGTCATATATAATTATTGGAATCGGTTTGAAAGCTGTTAGTAAATTAAGCACAATAAAAGTTGTATCCTATATATCAGGTATTTACATAATTTACATGTTATTTATGCTATTATCAGCTGCTGGAACATTAATATCTGGTTAAGGGATAGAGTTAAAAAATAAATCCATATTCTTAAGAATGAATTCTTAAGATACAAGCAAATTTCAGGCGAAAAGAATCGGGTATTATTTTTTAGGCGATCCTAGGATAAATTAAGGAGAATATTAAAATGATAAAAAAAATAATAATTTCCATCATTGTAATAGTTATTATTGGTGGGTTTATAGCTCTAAATATCTATAATAAAAACAATGAAAATGGAGCAGAAGTAAAAGCAGAAAAAATAACTACTGGAATTATAAGTTCATCAACACAAACAAGTGGAGAAATCTTTCCTAGTACAACAAAAGAAGTTTTTTTCAATTATGATGTACCTTTGAAAGTTAAAACAATATTTTTTAAGAAATATGATTCTATCAAAAAAGGTGATCGACTTGTAGAATTTGAAATACCAAAATACACTAGTTCTTCAAATGAAAATAAAATAAAAGACATGGAAAAGTCTCCAATTGATGGAGTTTTAACAGAATTAAATTTGAAAGAAGACTCCTTTTATGATGGAGTAACACCAGGTTTCAGTATAACCAATTTAAAAAATTTATACATAACAGCCAAAGTAAAAGATTCATATATAAAATATATAAAAAAGGGTCAAGATGTTAAAATAACTGGTGAAGTATTTGAAGAAGATGAATTTTATGAAGGAAAAGTCAACAGTATTGCACCTATCGCTTCAAAAAATCTTGAGGAATCTGGTGAAGAAATAACAGTTGATGTAATGATTAAAATAAATAAACAATCACCTAAATTAAAACCTGGATTGAAAGTTGATTGTGAAATCAAAACTGAAGTTAAGGAAAATGCTGTGATTGGAAAATTTGAAATGATAAAGTATGACAAAGACAATAATGAATATGTATTTATTGTTGACAATAAAACTAATAAAGTAAAAGAAATAAAAATAGAACTAGGCATTGTATCAGATATGGAATTTGAAATACTAAAAGGTGTTTCATCTGGTGATACAATAGTTTTGAATCCTGCTCCTTCACTAAAAGATGGGGATTTAGTTGAAATATCAAAAGATTAGCGAGGTATAAATATGAGTTTTATAGAAAGTATGAAGCAAGCTTTTGATAGTTTAAAATCTAATAAGTTGCGGACTATATTAACGATGCTTGGAATAATTATGGGAATATTTTCACTTATTACTATTGTGTCTATTGGTAATTCTACAAGATTATACCTTAATGCAGAAGTTGAAAAGCTAGGAGCAAACACTATAACAATTAATGGATTAAACACAAAAAGCAGCCTAAACATGGAAGATATAGAATTAATAAAAAAGGCTGTACCTGAAATAAAAAGTATAAAACCTCAATCTAGTGGTGTAGGATATATAGAAAAAGATAATATAGATGATGAAGAATCTACCATTTTATATACTGCTACAACATCACAACAAAGGAATTTTTCAAGTATAGAAATGCTTCATGGAAGGTTTTTAAGTGAATCAGATGTAAAATTCAAGTCAAAAGTCATAGTTCTTGATGAAACTGGAGCAAAAAAACTATTTAAAAGAACTAATGTTATTGGTGAAACGATTGATGTAAAAGACTCTATATTAAATGAAATTGTTAAGTTCAAAATCATAGGCATATCCAAAAGTGATAATGGATTATTTGGAGAAATGATGAGTTCGTTTATTCCATTTTCAGGATACATTCCTATTACCACTTTACTGAATATAAATAGTAAAGATAGTGTTGACTCAATTGTTGTTATGGTTGATAATAAGGAAGATTTAGCGACAGTTGGAAATAAAATATCCAGAGCATTAAAATTTAAACATGGTAATGATAAAAAGTATATTTCACAAAGTTCAGCAGATACACAAAAATCTATGGATAGAATCACCAATATTATATCAATTATTCTATCTATAATAGCACTTATAACTCTTTTAGTTGGTGGTATTGGAGTTATGAATATATTGCTTGTATCAGTAACTGAAAGAATAAGGGAAATAGGTATAAGAAAAGCCCTAGGTGCTCAAAATAAAGATATTGTATTCCAATTTTTATCAGAATCCATAATAATTACATTACTAAGTGGAATTATAGGTATTGCTTTAGGATTGGGTATTGGAGCTATAATATCTAGTTACCTAAAAATACCACCTGTTATTGATATATTAACTATATCATTGACAATTATAGGTTCAATTATTTTCGGTTTAATTTTCGGAGTATATCCTGCACTCAAAGCAGCTAAATTAGACCCTATAGAATCATTAAGGTATGAATAACATACTAAATTAAAGTTTTGTGATACCATATTTATTAGGAGCTATATATAAATGTCAAACATTTATTATAGCTCCTTTTAGATAAGGCAGAATCAAAAATTGGCTAGTTTATTTTTTAATTCTACCTAATTGTATCTTAGTAACAATAATTTAATGAGATACTGTTTCTCTCATTTTTAAATTATATACCTTAAATAAATTTATTTTGTTGTCTTATTTTTTTCACCATTATATATTTAAATCTCTATCATAAATCTCCATTGTTGATATAAAATATATTAAAATTAATTCTCAATTAGTCTCCTTGTTTATATACTATTGTTGTTTTATCACTTATAAAATCATATGGAAAAACAGCTTTACCATCATTTCTATCTAAATCTAAACCACTATTTAAATAACATTTCCAAACAAATTGTGAACAATAAAATTTTGTATTAGTTGTTTTATCAAAAATATTAAAATTAAAAGGTGTTTTAATTTTCGTATGTCCATATTTAATAGCAGCATTAATTGTTTCTATATTTGTTTTTGGACGCACAATAAGTATTTTCTTGTATCTAACTCTCCAATCATTATCAGCATTTTTAACTTCAGCGCTAATAGAACCATTAGGTAAAACTTCCAGTACTTTTTTTGGATTACTATCAACAAGTGCAGCATGAGTTGTTAGTGATCCTACTTTTATTGCATTTAAATCATAATTATCATCATCAAACGCAGTTATCAAAATATCACCAGGCTTTCCTACATTTTTACTTGTTGAATTGTATAAATCTGGATCTTTTTCAACTTCTAAATTATCCCAATTGTTTTCGATATAACTTTGAAATTTTATAGTTTCAGTTAATTCCTCTAATAGAGTTTTGTCTGCTTTTATACTGGTGCTTATATTTTTTTCAATAATCTTGTTTATTAAATTATTTACATCACTTTTATTAACTGGTAAATTTATGTTATATGCATACAATGACCCCACATTTGATAAAATTACAGTTATAGATACTAAAATAACAAATATTTTCTTTTTCATTTAATTTTACTCTCCTTATATTTAATTATTTTTTAGGAACATTTGAAATTCAAATTATTATTTAATATATTTTCAATGTGAAGTAAAGCCTCTCTGTACCCACCAGCATTCTTAAATGATTTACTTAGTTCTTTACAACTATGTTTATAAATATCATGCTCTAATAATCTAGTTAAAGAGTTTCTTAGTATTTCGGAAGAAATATTTTCTCTATTGAGAATAATTCCTGCATTTAATTCCTCAACTCTTTTTGCAACAATTGGTTGGTCAACAGATTGAGGAACTAAAAGTAATGGAACCTGAAAGTAAAGAGCTTCATTACTGCTATTCATTCCGCCATGAGAAATAAAAACATTAGCATATTTTAAAATTTCAAGTTGTGGAACATAATCGTAAACAGAAAAATTATTTGGAATATAACCTAAATTTTTAATATCTGTATTTTTACCAACAGATAATATAAAATCCATATCAAAATTTTCAAAAGCTTCAAAACATTTTTTATAAAATTCAATTGAATTATTATATATAGTACCAAGTGATATATAAATTTTCATTTTTTGATTATTTATATTTATCATTTTTGATAAGTCAAAATCTTCTTTTCTATCTCCAATTGAAGGTCCTATAAATTTATACTCATTGCCAAATTCTTCAGAATATGGTTGAAAATATTTTGATGTATAAACAATATTTATTGTACCTTTAGTTGATAAAAACTCATTAAGTTTTGATAAGTCCAATTTGTATTTATTGCATATTCTACTAAAAATTTCTTTAATTTCAATATCATTTTGCAACAAAGAAAATACCTCATTTGTAGAGATCCCCAGTATCTCCTTAAAATAATCTTCATTAATAACAAAAGTAGTAATTGAATTAACTGTAGGAATATTAAATTTTTTAGCTATTAATTCTGTAAAGAACAAGACTTGATCATATATAATTAAATCAATTTTTTCTTTGTTCTCGGTAATAAAATCAAATAACTCTTCAAAACCTTCAAGATATGTTTTTAAGATTTTGTTAATTTTGTCATATTTTAAATTTCCGACATCTAAAATATTTTTACATAATTGAACTTGAATGTTGATGTTTTTAAATTTACTTTCAAATTTTTCTGGTAATAAATATATTACATCATTTCCTCTTTCAACCAACTCTTTTGCTATAGCTAGTGTTGGATTTATATGTCCGTGAGATGCTACATTGATAAACAATATTTTTGCCATAAAATCACCTCATATCTTTATAGTCAATTCTTTGTTAATTATTGTATTAAATAGTATCTTAAGATACAATAGTCAATAAATGTTCATATGACTAATAATGAACATATTTCTATATATTGACTAGTAATGGAGAAAATCATGTATAAAAAATCTGATATTCGAAAAATTCGTACTAAGAGTTTTATTAAAAAAGCCTTTTTAAAATTACTTGAAGAAAAAACTTATTGTAAAATTACAGTTGCAGATATTACACAAGAAGCACTAATAAATAGAAATACGTTCTATTTACATTATCTAGATAAAAAAGATTTGTTGCAAAAAATTAGTTCAGAATGCTTAATAAAAATTAATGATTGTATGGAAACTAGTAAAGAAATCTTTAAAATTAAAGGTTTTGGATATGATCATCTTTATAATATAATTAATACTATTTTCAAAATAATAGATAAAGATTCTGATTTTTATAAAGTTATACTTACAAATAAAAGTATCCCCTATTATTCTAGTGAATTTAGAAATCTAGTAAAAAAATCAATTCATACTGGTCTAAATTTTCATAATAAAATAACTGCTGAAAATAGTGAAATATATTCTGAATATATGACAGCTGGTTTTATTAGTGTTGTAAAATACTGGCTCAATACAGATAAAAAATACTCCGTAGATGAGATATCAAGATTAGTAATTGACCTTTATTCAAATGATATATTGAAATTAACAAAAAAGATATGAAAAATATACATGATTTTGTATCTGCTGGAGGAGATAATTGATATAATTTCTAAAATGCTATAGTAGACTTGTGTTACATTTATTTTTCTTCTTTAATTAAATCGGACAGGTTCAAAATGGTATAATTATGCTTAATAAAATTATTAATTAATTAGGAGTGATAAACATTGAAAAAACCAGAAATGATTATGTTTGATATAGGTGATACATTGATCAGAGATGGAAAACCTGATTATATATCTGGAATTAACAAGATTTTGGAGTTTTCAAAAAATCCAGATAATGTAAAAGCTGATGAAATACAAAATATGGCAGTATCTATGAATGAAGATTTCGGAAGGGATGTAGAAGACTCTATTGACACAATAATAGAAGTACCAAATTCCCAGTTTTTTAGATTTTTGTATGAGTACTTTAATATTGAATTTTTAAAATCTGCAGATGAAATAGAGAAATTATTTTATGATTCGATAAACAATTTTCAAAAAACAGATGGAATTATAGATTTTCTTAAGTTTTTGAGAGATAGCAATATAAGAACTGGAATTATAAGTAATGCTGGAGTTAGTGGATGGATTTTAAAGCAAGAAATACAAGACCAGTTTAGTAATCATGATTTTGAATTTGTTATTGTAACCAGTGATTATGCTTATAGAAAACCAAATAAAAGGATTTTTGAATTGGCTTTAAGAAAAGCTAGATTATCTGGGGATAAAGCCTTTTACGCTGGTGATAAATATAATAAAGACGTTATTGGTGCTGCTGGAGCAGGTATTTATCCAATTTGGTACAAAGGTTCTATCAATAGAGAAAAAGTAGGTAATATAGATATAGACCATTTTGAAGCAAAGTCATGGGATGATTTGAGATTATTTATAGAAAACAAATTTTAAAACAACCT
>JBDMZA010000489.1:0-6377 GCA_039770155.1 Clostridiales bacterium | reverse complement strand
TATATTAAAAACACTATGTTTAAATCTTTAATATTAAAATCAAAGGTAGAATACTTAAAATCAGCTGATTTTTCCGAAATGAAGATTACAAAATTTAATAAATAATAATTTAATTTTATTAAAATAACATTAAATATTTTAATTGTTTTGTCAAAGAAAAATGTAAATATTCCGATTCCTGTTATAAAACCAGTTATTGGAACTACTAAAATATTTGATATAAATGAAATGATTGGAATCTTACTAAAATAAAACATCATAATAGGAACTACTCCAATTTGTACAGATACAGTAACAACTATAACATCTTTAATAAATGATGGTATTTTAATAAATTCCATTTTTTCATTAATTTTTTTATAAAATAAGATTATAGAAAGAGTTGCTAAATAAGATAATTGAAAACCTATATTAAATAAAACATAAGGATTTCCAATCAATACAATTATAGCCGCAAAAGCTATTCCTGTTATAGGATCATAATCTTTTTTTATTGTTTTTGAAAGTAAAAGCACAACTGCCATAATAAAAGCTCTTACTATAGATGGTTCAAAACCTGTTACCAATAAATATATAAAAAGTATACTAATAATTATTATATTTGAATATTTTGATTTAATCTTTAATTTTTTAAATATGAAAACCAATGGTATTATTATATATAATAAATTTGCACCTGAAGCCACAATTATATGTGATAATCCACTTTCTCGAAATTCTTCTACCATTTCTAAACTTTGTTTTGAATCATCACCAATTATCATGCCCAATAAAAGAGCTGCTTCTTTATTCTTATAGTTTTTTGTAATAAATTTCATAACATTATTTCTTAATTTCAAACCATAAGATATTAATGATATGGAATTATTTTTATTATATATTTTTACTGATTTTGTATTTATTGTTCCTGAAATTTTTGATGAATATAGATAATTTTTTTCATTAAAATCATTTTTTATTGAAGGAGTTTCTATTTCTCCTATGAAAATTATTTCATCACCATAACTAAATTTAGTTTCCTTTTGAGTATATACTTTTAATCTTCTTTTAATTATTTTCTTTTCTTTAAACCCATTTATTTCATTTATTTTTATAATATATTCATAGTTATAAGATCTAATGTTATTTTTTGTTCTTATTATTTTCCCTTTTATTTTTACATTTCCATTTACACTCTCTAAACTTTTTAAATGATTATCTACAATTAGAAACTCAAAAATTCCCAGGATAAAAAAAAGTACACAACCAAATAAAATAAACTTTCTTACTTTATACTTTATTACAATGAATATACTTATAATTATAATAATTACTACAGATATTAGTACATTTGAATCAGATATTAAATTATATATACTACATATTCCTACTATAAATGAAATTACAAAATAAAGTAATGGTCTCATATAAAAATTCCAGACTCCATAAGAATAATTTAACTTAAAAAAGCTCCTTTTGTTTTACAAAAGGAGCAAAATAGTCTTAAAAATTAATATCAATCTAATTTATAAATCTTCTTCCTGAACTAAATCTTGTATTGTAATTTTCTCCTGAAGCAATACTTGATATAACTACCCCAGTATTCGATGATTGAGCATGAATAAATTCACTATTTCCCAAGTAAATTCCAACATGACCAATACTACCACCATCACTTGTAAAACACAATACATCACCTGGTTGTAAATTTGCAAAGGAAACTGACTGACCTTGTACAGCTATATCATATGTTGTTCTTGGTAAACTAATACCAAAATGATTGTATACATAGTTAACAAATCCAGAACAATCAAATCCACTTGTAGTAGTTCCTCCATAAACATATGGATAACCCAAGTATTGTCTAGCATATGCTGCAATTTCTTCTCCCTTAGCACTTGAACTACTTGTAGTTCCTGTATCAGAAGATCCTGTAGTTCCTGTAGTTCCTGTAGAACTTGAATTGCTATCACTAGATTTAGGTTTTTCTACTATTGTTAGTGATATATATTTAGAATATATCCAACCGGTCTTGTTGTCAGATGTTTTTATCTGATACCACACATTACCTTCTTTGTCTTTCTTCTCATCCAGTAATCTTACTTTATCACCTTTATCCAAAACCCCCATAGATTTTCCAGAAATAGACATAGTTTGTCTGATATTTAAATCGGTTGCATCTATCCATCCATCTTTTTCTTTAAATCTATTTTTTTCTTCCTCTGCTTTTTGCTTTTTAATTAATTCTTCTCTCTCTTCTTCTAGTTTACCCATACTAGCTTTTTCATTTAAATCAGAATTTAGTAAATCACTATATACAACACCCAATAGACCATTAAGAGTTTTAGTTTTATCCCATTTTTCAGGGTCAATAGTAACTAAACCCAATCTATTTCCATCATATACTCTATCAGTAAAACTCTTTGCTGATAAAGGTGCTTTCCTCAAATTAACATTTTCGGAAGTATTACCATCTGATTGTTGCTCATTAGCACTAGCTGCAATAACAATCCCAATATTTACTGTAACAAAAATCACAACTAATGGTATGGTTATTTTCAGCTTTCTAATTCTCAACATCTTTGTCCTCCAAATTCATATTCCTATTAATAGGAAATATTATATTTATCTATACTTTATTGGACTATTATATTAATTTTAATCTTTTATGTCAAATTTTATTATTCAACCGTTCATATAGCCGTATTATGGTTATTATAATATTTCTCAAACAAGCTTTTTATACAGTATTAAATAGTTTTTATTTTTTAGCAAATCATTTTCATTGTTTTTTACTACAATTGGTTTATATCCACTTTTGTTCCAAAAGTTGAGACCTAAAACATTTTCCTTTAAAACTGATATATATATAATTTTAAAATCACTATCTCTTAGCTTTTTTTCAATTTCATATAAAACATTGCTTCCAATACCTCTATTACAAAACTTTTCTTCTAATAAAAATATCTTAATCCATACAGATTTTTTTTTATTTTCTAATACACCCGATATTACCCCAATAACTTTTTTATACTTAAAAATACAATAATTAAAAGCTTCATTCTTTACATTTAATAAATACTTTTTTTTCATATCATGCAAAGATGTTATTCTCTCATTGCCTATAGCAAATCTCACATTATAACTATTATAAATCTTTAACATGTTTTTCAAATGAGATTCTCTTATAAATCCTATGTTAACACTATTATCACACTCAATTATGTAATTCATATATTACTCCAATTTATTTCCCATTTTTACTGTATTAAAATTTTATTGAGAAAGAGCCAAAAAATAAATCACATTATCATCCAACATAGCTTAATAAAAGCAACAAAATACCTAATTCTTTTCGTATGAAGTTCGCTTAAATCCTGCGAATTCATACTCGAGAATTAGGTTTATTTTTTGGATACCTATTATTTGATTCATTAATTAAATGTAAACTTATTTTTCGACTATCCAATTAGTAACAATTCTCTTATATATAAATATTATTCTTCAGCAGCAACTTCTGTTGGTACTGGTGTTACTACTGCTTTAGTTGTACTTTTTAGTGTAGCTTTCGGTGTGGTTTTCGGATTAGTATTTCCCTTAGTCCCTTTTAAAATTATTGCATCTAAAGCTCTATAGTTACTTGTAAAAACATCATTAGCTATTTGAACTCCATTTTCATTAACCACTCTATACATTTTAACTACCATACCATTATGTGGTGTATTTTTAGCTCGCTCAACACCTTTACTTAATGTTGGATCATTTTCATAAACTGTTTTAAAAGGAATATCACTTATTTTTTGAGATGATAAACTTACAAGTTTATTACCTTCTTTAGTTCCTGATACAGATATAGATAATTTTCTACCACCAGCACTTGTATTTATTTTCACAGGCCATTTTGAATCATTTCTAAACTGATAATCCAAAGATCCATATGAAACCGAAGCATCAAATCCAGGTTCAACATAAGATACAGTAAACATATGACAAGATCTTGCAATTATTTTCATAGTGGGTATTCTTAAAACAGCATTATGTAATGTAGTTGAAACTTGACACACGCCCCCTCCTACACCCATTACTACTTCTCCACCAGAATACTCAGGAGCTTCTTGATATCCTCTTGCTTTTGTCCTTGGACCTACTATGTTATTATAAGAAAATGTTGCTCCTGGAGCTAAAATTGTTCCATTTATTGACTGGGTTGCCAAAGTAACATTTGTAGCTCTACCAGGTGTAGAAGATGAAAAATCCGTTACATAAGATGCAAGATTATCTTTAAAAATCTTATTCTGTAAAACTTCTGTTGTTATCTCTGGAGAAACAAGTTTAATATCTATTTCCTGTTTCTCTTCATTTGTTTCAAATTTCTTCAATACATCTTTTAGAACATTTTTATCAACATCCCTCCCCATAATATGAGGAACAATTTCATAACTTTTTCCATTTGTTTTTACAGTAGCATTTTCTGGTTTTTTATATATACTTTTATAAAGCGTATCTTCACTATATACAGGCTTAACTTTATCGATTTTAATATCTATTTTACCACTTTGGATCAACTTAATATTATCTTCAATATCTTCTTTTGCTTTTTTCTTATCTAATTCTTCTCCTTGAACACCTTTTTCAATTATGACAGATTTTTCTTTATCTTCTACTTTAAAATCTGATGATTTTTTACATGCATCTTCTTGAAAAGTATTTATAATTTTATCTAATTTTTTATCATCATAACTATAAAAATCAATATCTTTATTACTTTGCATATTTTCAACTGCTTTTTCCAAATCATATTGAACTGAAATATCTGAAAATGTAATAGTTTTTTCTTTATCTTTTGTGTTTAAAACAATTTCATAATTATTTGATTCTTTTAACTTTCCCTCAATTTCTTTTTTTAACTCTTCTTTTTTCTTAGCATCACTACTAAATAAATTTTTATTTTCTTTATCTATCAAAAGATCTGAAACATAATAAGATACTAAACCAGCGGCAATAGCTAAAAGCAAAACAATTGCTATACCTTTTTTTCTTTCTTTAACAAAATTTTTCAAGTTATACCACACTCTTATTACTCCTTCCATACCAAACAAAATATTTTCAAACAAAATGTCCCTAGGATAAACTAAAAAATAATGTCCAATTCTTTTCGTCTTAAATTCGCTTAAATCGTACGAACTCATACTTGCAAACTAGAGTTTATTTTTAGATATACCTTTACATTGTTAGAAAAATTGTTATAGTTATATATTTAAGCTCCTCAAATCTAGTATCTCTATTTTCTATATATAAAATAATTTAATTAACCTAAAGAATTATAGCCTATTTTTTTTAAAATATCAATTATATTGCGATATTAAAAATGCATATTATATATATTACCATAATTTTATCTGACTTTAAATGGTTAATTAAAATAAAAATTCACATTACTATCCTAAATACCCATTTATTATAAATAATAATTATACAGCATTAATAAAATTTAACATTTCTCAATCAATATAATTCTTTTCAATAAATTTATTCTTTAGATCTATCCAAAAAACAAATCTTAATTCTTTGACATCTTATTGAAATAAAAGCTATAATAGTATATGTATAACATAATTTTAGGATATTTTAAAATAATATCAAATGAAAAATATTACAACTATTAAAGTAAAATAGACACTAAACTGCAATAATACTTTTAGGTTTTGCCTTACTAAATAAAAATTATAATTTATTTTTTAATATCCCATAGGAGAATATAATGAAAAATTTAACTATTTTTAGTCCTAATATATATTTAGATAATTTTGTGAATTCCTTTAACAAAATATTCTGGGACAAAAATTTTTTTATTGATAACTCTCTTACTAAAATAAATATAAAACTAGATTCTAAAGATATACTCTTAAATATAAAAACTATTGATACAGATACTGATACTTTAATTGATTTAAAAAAATCTCTTTCAAATTATTACAAATCATTAAACACCAAAACTAAAACTATCCAAAATATTATATTACAAAAAATATCTAAAATTAATATGGTTGTTTCAATTACTTCTACATTAGAAAATGATATTAATCAAAATATTTTCTTTGAACTATTAAAAATAACAAAAGAGATTAATGGTATTATACTTATTGATAGTAAAAAGTTATTAAATTATGATGGAAGGCTAATTTTAGATTCCAGAGGAAACAGTGATTTGATCAACAATCAAGAGAACTTAAAAAGCAAAACCTAATTTTAGAAAATGAAATCATATATTTTTTATTTCTGCCTTATTACTCGAAAATAACAATTTATTTTTGAATATTCATTGGTCATATTTAATTTAAATTTTAATAAAGTAATTTATTTTTTTGAATAATTAGGTTAAAATAAGTTGTTAGAAT
>JBDMZA010000488.1:0-3545 GCA_039770155.1 Clostridiales bacterium | reverse complement strand
GAGGCTTTAATTTACTGTGTTTTAATGGTAAATACAAAAGAATTATAAATGATGAAATAGTAAAAATTAGCGATCATTATAATAATTTTAAATTTACGGTAGATATATTTAGAAAGTTAGAATATTTTTCTAATAATATAATTTTTATTGGAGCAAATGGAAGTGGAAAATCATCCCTTGCTCTAAAGTTAAAGCAAAATATGGGTGGGCAGGGCCTTCATATATCTGCGCAAAAAGTTCTTAAAATTAAAGAATTTGACAATATTGTTAGTAAAAAAAGAGCTATAAGCAAACTTAATAATCATATTTCAAGCTATCGGAATTACAAAGATGATGATAGTTTTAGAGAAATTACAGAAGAATTTGAATTAGTTATACAAGCTCTTATCAGTGAATATATATCTGGATTAAATGATTATAAAAACATAAATAAGGAAAAAGAAAAAGCAGGAGAAATTCCACATTATCCAGTTATGACTAAGTTGGATAGGGTTTTTGAAATATGGAATAATTTGATAAAGCATAGAGAAATTTATATTAAAGATGGAATTAATATTTATGTGAAATATAAAGATTATGAATATGAAGTAAATAAGATGAGTGATGGAGAAAAAGTTATTTTGTATTATATTGCATTTGTTCTATATGCTAAAGAAAATTCATTTATAATTGTTGATGAACCAGAAATGTTTTTGCAACAATCAATAGTTGACAATTTATGGAATATACTTGAGACTGAAAGAATGGATTGTATATTCATTTATTTAACACATAATGTTGATTTTGCTGTAAGAAGAAATACTTTCAAAAAATTTTGGGTTAAATCCTTTTCTCAACCAGATAAATGGGATTTGCATTCTCTACCAAAAAACGAAATTCCTGAAGAATTATTGATTGAACTTATTGGAGTAAGAAAGAAAATACTTTTTTGTGAAGGAAAGAATGGCAAAAGTATAGATGAAAAAATATATAATGCAATATTTCCAAATTTTAAAATAGTATTAGTAAATAACTGTAAATCAGTTATTGATTATACTAGAGCTTATAATAAAATACATGAGAAGTATGAAGAAGCTATTGGAATAATAGATAGAGATTTTTTAGATGATGATAAAGCTAATAAATTAAAGAAAGACAATATATTTACATTTGATGTGGCAGAAATTGAAAATTTATTATTACTTGAAGATGTTTTGAAATTATATTCAAGTAGAGATGATATAAATGATTTTAGTTTAGTTGGTAATGTAAAAGAAGATATTATCAAAAAATTCGAACAAAATAAGGACGAACAAATAACAAAATATGTAAAGTCTAAATTACATAATAATTTTAAGGATATAATAATTAAATCTAAAGACGGAATTTGTGGTTTAGAAGCAGAATATGAAAACATTATGAATAAAATAAATTTAAGAAAGTGGTATGATGAACGAGAAAAAGAAATTAATGATATTATTATGGATAAAGATTATGAAAGATGCTTGAAACTTTATAATAACAAGGGACTTAGTGGGGTGGCTAATCATTATTTTAAAGTTAAAGATTATAATAATAGGATTCTTATATTGTTAAATAATAAAAAATTCTCCAAAAGAGAAGAATTATTAAATATAGTTAAAAGGGTATATCCTAATAAATTATTAGAATTACATAATGAGCAGTTTAATAACTTCATTTAGATATTTAAAAAATATGAAGTTGTTATCTATAGCCAATTAGAGGATATTAGAAAACTGAGTCATGTAACTTCTTTGATGTCAGATTGGAAGGAACATAAAGAAATTCTTGATGAAAAGGTTGTTAGGGAGTTGTAATTTAGATAAATATAACAGGATGGTGTAAATAAATGTTGGATAAAAAGACTGCAGATGAATTGAATAAAAAAATACAAGAAGGTTACTCAAATATGATGGATGGTGAATCAGCAGAAGCATGTATTGAGTGGGAGAAAGTATGGAAAGATGTTGTTTCAATAATGAAATCAAGTGAATATGAAAATTTGGAGAGATTAGATAATGATTTTATAAAGTATGGTGGGCAGTATTTATTGAATTGGACATCTGATTTTGAAATGGAATTAGGTAATGCTGTAAATTTGGATGTTTCCTTTGCACAAATAAGAATTGATTTTTGTTCTGAATATATTAATTTTACTAAGGATAAAGAGGGTGTAAATACTTATAACATGAGAAGGGCAATTGCTGAATCATATTTTGAATTAGGAGATAAAGAAAAAGGTGATAAGTTATTTAAAAAATATCTTGAAGAAAAACCTACTTGGGGATGGATTGGCTGGTCTGATATG
Source organism: Clostridiales bacterium (assembly GCA_039770155.1). GTDB lineage: Bacteria > Bacillota > Clostridia > Acetivibrionales > JBDMZA01 > JBDMZA01. The sequence continues at coordinate 1,237 of JBDMZA010000488.1, read as the reverse complement.
TATTGGATTTCTGGAAACCCTGAAGAAAGAAATGATGAAAAAGCCATCAAGATATTAAAGCAAGCTCTTGAAGTAGACGAGTTAGAAGATAAAGCTGATGTTCAGGAAAGATTGAAAAGTTTATATGTTGATATTGATATGGATGAAGAAGCAAAAAAAATTGTTATAGATAAAAGACAGGATAAAAGTCCTATTGTTAAGAAAGTTAAAACTGAATCGGTTGTAACTGAACTTAAAATAGGAAGAAATGACCCATGTCCATGTGGAAGTGGGAAAAAATATAAAAAATGTTGTATGAATTAGTTATTTAGTGCAAATGATGATATGGAGGAATTGAAAATTGTTAGAAGAAAAAGTTGCAAATAAAATAAATGAAATGATGGAAAAAGGTTATGAAGCTAGAAGGGAAGATAAGTATAAATTAGCTTGTAAGCATTGGGAAGAATTATGGGATTATATTAAATCAGTTTATGAGTCTAGTAATTATGATTGTATAAATAAATTTGATGAAGACTACCTTGAATATAATAATACAGAAAATAATAAATATTCAGAAGAATGTGTTTATAATTGGGTTTCGGATTATGAAAATATGCTTTCATATACCAATGAATTACACAAGAGAATAAATTTTTGTGAAGAATATTTAAAAATGTTTGATGCAGATTATAGTTGTAGTTTTGAGGAAGATGAATTTGGTAACTATGAAGAATCCGATTACAATCATGTTATGGAAATCGAATCAGCAATAGCAGATTCATATAATAGACTTGGAGATAAAGAAAAAGGTGAAAAATCATTTGAGAAAAACATAAAAAGTAATCCAACTAATGGGTTTGGATGGATAAGATTGTCAGAAATGCAAGAATCAAAAAAAGCAGTTGAAACATTAAAAGAAGCTCTTGAAGTTGAATATTTGGAAAACAAAATGGATGTGCAATTTCGTTTAAAAGAATTATATGAGAGTATTGGAATGAAAGAAGAGGCCGATGATATTGAAATAGATTATGATGATGGAGGGATTCCATTAGATCAAATCAATAATTTGGCAGATATGCATAATGATATGATTGACAATTTCATAGAAGGTTTTGTAGATTTTCAGAATCGTAAAAATGGTTAAATCAAAATAGCTTATGAGAATATACTAATAATGTCTCATAAGCTATAATTGTAACTTCCTAAATTTCCAGTTCCAAAATGGCCTTTATCCCTGCTTCTAATCTTTTAAATGCAT
>JBDMZA010000487.1:0-9239 GCA_039770155.1 Clostridiales bacterium | reverse complement strand
TATTTAATTTCTTATTTATAAATTATTAAAAATAAAAAAATATTAGTTAATTTTTTTTATAATAACTAAGGGATATCCAAAAAACATTACCGTGTAATTATCTTTATTCAAAACAAATTATATCATATTTCCTGTTTTGCTTTCACACTTTGGTATATCAAAAAAATAAAGTAGTTTCTCCAAATTGAGAAACTACTTTTATTTAACCTTATTTACAATAGATTTATTGAATATCTACATTCCATACTTTAACTAAACACGATTTTTCAAATACATTTAGTTCTCCATCTAAGTCATAATCAAAATTATCAGTTATCTTAACATTAAGTTTTGTTTCTCCTGGTTTTAATCCCTTTACTTTTATTTTTAAAACTCCATCTACTAAAATATCACCTTGAGTTTCAACGATTTCTGCCTCTGCTACTGTTCCATCGCCAAGAGCTATAACAATATTATCCTTAGTAATCGGAACATCATTTGGACTTATTTTAATTGAAACAATCTTTTCTTTATTTTGATTCATAGAAACATTTACCATATCTCCTACTGAATCTATAGGTACACCAACTTCCACATTTACATATTTTACAGGAAGCATTTCATCTGTATTTGTATCCTGTATTGTAAATTTAATTTTAGCTTTGCCTATTTTCTCTCCTTTAATTTCTGCCTTAATAAATCCGTCTATATCTATTTCACTCACTATTTTTATATTAGATGATCCCTCTACTATTTCCCAATTATAACTGTAATCAGAAGCATCTATTGGATTTAACTCAGCAATAGCAAATTCATTTGTTCCTTTTTTTATTGCTATATCCGTTGGCAATGTTACACTTGTTAGAGGAGTATAAACATGAACAATACAATCTCTTAAATATTCAGTTTCAGAGAAATCATCCACAACAACAACACTTAACTTAGCATCGCCTCCTACATTTCCCTTAACATTTACCTTTATGACCCCTGATCCATCATAATCATAGAATTTATCCTTATCTATTCCAATAAGTTCTATCCCATCTTCTGACATCCATTTATATTTTACATCGCTTGCAGTATCAGGATCTATATTAATTTTAAATTCTTTTGTAGTACCCTTTGGTATATTATCATTGTAAAGTTGACCAACATCACTAACAGATTCACCTACTTGAACATTGCAATCTTTTTCAAGAGGAAGTTGAGAATATAAATCCTGTACAACAATTTTAAGTTTTGTGCTCCCATTTTTAATACCTTTTACATCTACTTCTATTTTTCCTGAGCCATCATAATCATAATAAGTATTAAAAGACTTACCATCCAATTCCAAAATAGAATCGTCATCTGTTTTCCATTTATATTCTACAGCTAAAGCCTCTTTTGGGAGAATATCAACTGAAACTTTTTTTGTAGAATTTTTTTCAATTTTTAAATCTTTTAAATCTCCAATACTTGATAGTTTTGCATAAACACTAACATTACATTCTTGTTTATAAGTTTTATCTACAACATTATCATTTACATAAACTTTTAACTTAATTTTATCAAAATCAATTATATCTAATCCCTTTACAAATAAATCAATTGTTCCATCATCATTTTTTACAATACTATCTATTGACACTTTGTTTAAATCCTCTTTGTTAGTATTACCTTCTGCTAATATAACCTCTGCTTCCACGTCAAAATCTGTATTTTCAATATCACTATTATCTCCCCTATCTACTGTAATTGTTACTTTTTCTGTCTTTCCTTTTTCTACACTTAAATCGTCCATATCTGATATTCCATTTACAGGGTTTCCAACAAGAACATCAAATTGACCTACAAAAGAAGTTGACTTATTGTTACTAAAAGGATCAACATAGTCAATTTTACCTTCATCTATACCAAATTCTTTTAAACCAACTGAATTAAATTTAACTCTTAATTTTATTTCTTTATCTTCCACTTTATAATTCCCATTTTCCAATTTTACTAATTTCAAATTGTTTACATCACCTATAATTTTATATCTTCCATCATCTAATAAGGTAACTCCAAAACCTTCGGGAAGATTATCTGTTACAGGTTCTACTCCCAATGGCAAAATTTCACTAAAGACTGCAGATTCAAATCCCAATTCACTGTCTATTTCCTGTGCTATATTAGCATAAATATTTACTATTTCATCTCCTGTTAAAGCTTTATAAAAATGTTTACCAGTTTCATCATTTATTCTTGCTCCAGCAGATTCTCCAATAGTTTCTAATTGATAATCAGAACTTCCAGAAGAAAATCCTACTACATAAGAACCGATATCATCATTATTTTTTATAAGATTTGCTGTTTTTTTAGCATAAGAAAGTCCATGACTTCCATTTTGTCCATATTTATATAGAGCTTGACCATCAGATAATTTCATATAATTATCATAATTATAGTAATCATTTGAATAATATTTACGTATTTTACTATTACTTGTAAAATAATTCGGTTCACCATCAGTCATAACAATCATATACTTCATAACATCATCATTTGGAGTATTTACAAGATCATAATAGCCTCTTCTTATACCATCACCAATATTTGTAGAACCATTTGCACTTAGCTCATTTATTCTATTTTTTAATGATATAACATCTGCAGGTTTTTTCAAATCATGCATTGTACTTGGATTATAAGCTGCAGATGAATATTTAGTATAGGCAATTTTAACATTTTTACCTGCAAACTTATCAATAAAATTAGTAGCAGCTGTTTTTAATACATCCAATCTTTTCCTTCGATCTCCCCCACCTATTTGCCACCCCATACTCCCAGAAATATCTATTACAAGCATAATTTCCTTTGGTACAAGTATATTTTCATCAACTACAAGAGAATATTCATTTCCTGTAATTTTATAAGTTATGTCTCTCTCTTCAAGTAACACTGCACTTTCACCATCTGAAATACGTGTAACTTCTAAAAATTCTTTATCTTCAAAAAAAGCATATGAAGCAATTGAGTTTATAAGTGTAAATATAATCAAAAATACTAAGATGTATGATAATTTTCGCTTAAACTTTTTACCTTCCATACAAAATCCTCCTAACTTATAATAACTAGAGCAATTGATATTTCATTCGGAAAAAATTACGAAAAAATTTTATTGTAAAATAATAAAATTTCATTTTTTTTAATAATTTTAAATTATTTTGCTTATAACTATTTTTCCGTACTATTAATCAAATTGCTATAATACCTTGGGATATCCAACAATAATTGGATATCCTTTTACTTTTCCTAATATCTATACAATATATTATATTACATATTTTTTCTAATAACAACATTTTAATTGCTTTTTTTCTGTTTTACATTATTTTTCGACAACTATTACTGTCCTACTTTCATTATCCCAATCAACAAATGCTCCAAGACTTTCTGATACAAATCTAAGAGGTACTAATGTTCTACCATCCTTGATTATAGGCTGTGCATCCAATTTAACACTTTTACCATCTACTAAGGCTTCATCATTATCAATTTTTACTACAACTTTTTTTTCATCTTTTGTACAAGTTACTGTTCTTGTTTTACCATCCCAAGTTACTTCAACATTCAGATATTCAAATATACCTCTTAAAGGTACCAATGTTCTACTATTTTTAATAATTGGATCCACATCAAATTCTAATAGGTCAGAATTCACTAACACATTTATTCCTGTACTCTTTTCTTTATATATAGATGATAATTTTGCTTTTCCTGATTTATTAATAATATTTATACCAAGTTGCCCAAAATTATTGGCTCCCACAGTATAAATGTTTCCATCTGTTTTATTTATCAATATAAAGTCCATACCACATTCAATTGATTTTACATTGGAAACTTTTTCATCTAAATCAAACTCGCCAAGTATTAACAATTCATTGTTTAAATTTACTAAAGCACTAAATTCATCACCACAAGAAGCTGCTCTTATATTTTTATACTTATCAAGTTTTGTAGGCTCTGTAATAATTTCTTTATCCGAAATACCAAGTTCGCCTTTTTGATTCTTTCCCCACACCCAGGTATTACCTTCATTATCAATAGCAATCACATTGTATCTGCCCGTAGATATAGATTCAATATTTTTTACATTCTCCAATTTTATTGGAATATTAGAATTAGTTGAATCATATCCTAATTGACCATATTGGTTATCTCCCCATGTCCACACATTTCCACTCTTATCAAGAGCTACACTAAAGTCTTCTCCTCCACTTACATCAATTACATCTTCAATATCCTTTAACATAAAAGCTTTATTTAAATTTGTATAATCACCATTACCTAATTGAGCAAAAGTATTTTTACCCCAAACATAAACTTTATTATTTACGTCTACTGCTAAATTATGAAACTCTCCTGCACTAATTTTTTTAATATTTGATAAACCATCAACCTTTATAAAACCATCCTCAAAATTGTAATCTTCATTTCCAAGCTGATTATATGTATTATCTCCCTTTATATAAACTTCACCATTTTCTAAAAGAACTATAGTATGTCTTTGCCCTGAATCAACATCTTTTACATTTTTTAAATTAATCATTGTAGGTTCTGTTATTATCTCAAGATTACTGTCATTAATTTGTTTATAATAATTTAATCCCCATGCATATAATTTATTATTTTTATCAATAGAAAAAGCATTTCCATTTCCTGTTCCCACTTTCAGGATATCCTTTTGAATAACCTTTGATAACTTATTACTTTTAATTATAGATTCATCACCAAATTGACCAAAAGAATTATCACCTAGAAACCATAATTTATTATCTCCTTTTAAAACAGCCGAATTTTTTCCATTTGCGTAAACAGAAATTACTGCTTTTAAGTCTGTTTTAAAAGGTTTATTTACATCTTCAAAACTTTCATTAACCTGTCCCTTATTATTTTCTCCCCACAAATATACAGTAGAATCTCTTTTTAAAGTAATAACATGAGATGATCCTACATCTATCATTTTTATATTGTCAAAATCATTTATTTTTTTAGCAAGTCCTGTATTTTCATTGTTTCCCAATCCTAATTGTCCTTTATCATTAATACCAGAACTATATACACTACCATCTTCTTTTAAAAATACACTAAATCCTTCTCCAGCTTTCACATCAGTTATTCTACTTAAACCTGCACTTATTCCTGGCTCTTTATATATTCCTCCAATAGGACCTCTTGATAGTTGTCCTTGTTCATTACTTCCCCATGACCAAACTTTACCATCTGAATCAACAGCAAAACTATGACTATATCCTGCACTAATAGAAACAATATTTTTTAAATTGTCAATTTTAGAAGGTTTTGTTGAGAGTTCTGTAGTTCCATTTCCCAACTGACCAAAATAATTTTCACCTATAGACATTACCATACCATCTTTTTTTAATGCCAAAATATAATTTTTACCACTATCAATTTTTTCAATATTTGAAAATCCATCTATCTTATAAGGTTTAAATAAATCATAATCTTCTTCTCTGTCAAGCCAATAGGTATTACCAATAACCCAAACTGTACCATCTTCTTTTAATATTGTGCAGTGCATTGTACCACTTTCAATATCTTTTATATCATTAATCCCCTCAATTTTTATTGGTTTACTTGATGTAGTTCCATCAAACAACTCACCCCATATCCATAGTGAACCATCATTTAATAAAGAACCACTAAAATTATTACCAAGACTTACTTTTTTAACAGCTAAAGAATTTATAGGTTTCCCGAGAGAATTAAAGCTAAATACTAATGTCAACATTACAGAAAGAATAAGAGTAAAAAATTTTTTATACATACAATTCCTCCTAACTAATTATTCATCAGTTTTATTTTTATTTTCTTCATCTTCTAAAAGTGCTTTATAGGTATCTATTAATTTGATTTTTACTATGCTTTTATCTTTTATCCATATCATATATTCATAATTATATTCATTAGGATTTGAAATCACCCCATCATTTTCTTCAATTTGAGCTGTAAATTCAACATTATAGATAGGATTATTTTCTGAATATCCTATATGTACATTTGTTTTAATATCTTTGATTTTAACAATTCTTTCCATTCCAAATCTTATTGGAAATGACTCTATTGAAAAATTATTTTTATACTCTTCTTTTGTACCAACGTCAATTTCTTTACCATTTTCTAATCCAATATAAAATAAAAAATCAGTAAAATTTTTCTTATCCTTTTCCCAATTAGATTTTAATAAATCCATTCTTATAGAATCAATATCTTTAATCTTAGAGAAAAAATTATCTATTATCTTGCTATCACTTTTAAATAATTTAATATCATCTTTATCTGCTTTTATCATTTTATTTTCAGAATCTTCTATGTTTAAATATGGAATTCTTCTTATACAATCACTATTTGATACTGATAATCTGTTTTTTGTTAATGGCTTTATACATGATTCAGTAAAACTTTGAATTTTATATGCCTTTTCTTCTTTAATTATTTTCACATCATATTTAGCTTGAATTTTGATTTTATCTTTAATCTCAATTTTAGATCCTGGAATTTTTGCATAAATTCCACTCTTTTCATTTCTATTAAAATATTTATCAAATTGGCCATTTTCTACACCATCTGCAATTAAATTAATCTTTACATAATAAGTATATCCCCATTTACTTTCACCTATTTTATTTATTAAAATTTCATCTTCTTTATTTGAATTTGATATTTTGTAATTTAATAAAGTCAAACCATTTATGCTTATATATCTGGGATAGTGAATAGGAAGTTCCAAGTTTTCATCTGCTTCCTCAATAGTTTGTTTTGATATAAAATCTTTAATATTACTATTAATATTACCTTTTTCTGTATTACTATAGTTGTCTTCCAAATTTGTAGAATAAATTTCTTTTATAAAATTTTTTATTGATTTTTCAATTTTTGAATTATCACTGGCACTTAACTTATTTTCATTAACAACTTTACTCACACTTTTTTGTTGGAACTCACATCCTGAAAAAATCAATAAGAATACAGAAATTGAAAATATTAAAACAAATCTTTTCTTCATTTAGAACACCTCATCATTTTATAGTATTCCTTTTAAATCTGGTCCTCCAGAATTTAAAATTTTATTTAACAGATCTACTCTTCCCAATAAGTCTGTCCCATTATTAAAGATAATTCTTGAGAAATCTCCTACACCTTCATTGTAGTCAAAATATACTGCTGAATAAGCTCCATTATTTAAATCATCTGAATTAGCAGAATCAACTGATGTGATAGTTAAAGCTGTACTGTCAAATCCTTCTCCTGCTGCAATTATTGCACCTTTTATTGTAACTCCTCTTGCAATTCTAACTCTTCCCCTTGTTATAATAAGTCCATTAAAATCAGTATCAACTAATATTTCTGATGTTGAATCTGAAAGAAAAATTTGATATTTATTTAGATCAATTCCATATTCTGATAATTTTGAATGTGTACCATCATACACCAAAGAAAATCCAGAAGATTTAGTAGCTGTACTACCTAAAATATAATCAAAATAACTATTATAACTTGGATCATTACTTGCACTTATATAATGTTGGATTTGAGTATTTAATACATCACCATCTCCTAATTTATCCCTTTGTATAAAAAACTCAGCACTATTTTTTCTCATACCTTTTATTAATATTTTTTTTAATTCATCCAATTTTGCTGGTATTCCAAAATCTATATTTGAGTATTCTGCCCAGGGTTTCAATTCATAACCATCATTCCAAAATCCATCTAAATCTTCTATTTGTTCTGGAAAATTATCCTTTTTCAATCTTTCAAATTTTATTATTCCACTAGCACTATCATTTATCTTATCCATGAATTTCAAACTGTCATTTGCTGCAACAGCAGTTTTACAATATCCGCTTATTAATTTATTTTTTTCTACAGTTAAAGAGTTATTTGGAATCGTTCCACTATAGTCTCTCATGGTATCAATATTATCTAACCAACCTGAAATATCAGTACTCATATCTGACCATATTTGAAATAAGCTTCCAAACCCTACTGCATTATCTTTATATTTTTCTAAATATGATTTATTTTCAACTAAATCAAAAGGAGGAGAATTAAAAATATATGAATCAGGTAAAGTTGTCCAATAGTTGTCATAGCCCCTATATACTTCAATATCATTTGCATTGTCCCACGCAACAGAAGCATCCTCTATCTGCCCTAAAACAACTCCACTATTATCAAGTTTGAATGTTCCTCCATTTATAAAAACATCACCATTAATAACAACCCTTGATTTTTTTGAAAGTTTAGAATCAGCAGATAAATCATGAACTGTAGAGCTATTTACTATAGCGCTTGATAAGTCATGGTATTTTGTACTATTGCCATTATCATCTTTACCATTAGAAACTCCAAAATATGTTCCATTTATTGCTATAACAGAGTCTGGTCCATTTATCTCTAAATCATCTAAAGTATATACATCTTTTTTAACCATTATCTTGTCTTCTCTGCCAAAAATATGCATTCCTTGAGTTACAACATTTTCTTCAATATCTATTCTACTCTTGTCAATTACAACATCTGATAAACTTCTATCATAATCCCCTGTCCTAATAAGGCTTCTACAATACGCTGATCCATTAACATTTAAATATGCATTATTCTTTACCATCAAACCACCATAATACCACTGTTCAGCTTGACTTCTATTGACAGGTGTCGTTCCATATATATTTATATCACCATCAATATATACTTTATAATTATATTTAGAAAGATCTCCTTCACTTCCTCCTGAAGTTGTAGGATTTAAACCACCATCAATATATATATCTCCAATTGCATTTACAGCAGAATTTAAATAAAAACGATTTGGTTTTTCTAATTCAATCAATAATTTATTATAAACTTTTTTATTATTTGCTTGAAATATACCACTACTGTAATCAGAGTTTACCATAATTCCTAATAGCACTTGCAATTTATCATCAACAGTTTTATATTCCAACATTTCAACATCTGTTATTTCTGTTTTTACTTTATCTAAACTATCTTCTTCAACAGCTAAATCAAAATCCATTGTTTTTAGATTATTGAAAACACTAATTGCTAAAGTATTGGCATAACTTAAATCATCACTATATGGAACTGATTTCATAATATCAGTACTATTCGTTTTTATATAATCCATAGCTTTTTCCATTACAGAATCAGATCCAAAATAACTCATTTCAATGTTATCATCTGACAAAGTCCTTTTATAACTTGTC
>JBDMZA010000486.1:0-3916 GCA_039770155.1 Clostridiales bacterium | reverse complement strand
AATGTGGTGTATAGCTGAGTTCAGAATACTTAGTCTAGTCACCAGGGTTCAAATGACACTATATATATAATATGGATTTCAAAAGCAAATTCCTATTTATAATAGCAAGAAATAATAGTAAAATGAAAATTGAAAATCCGGCAGGAGATGCTTTAGAAGAAATTTCTGCACAAAATTTCATGAATGTTTCAGGTGCTGGTGTTAATTCTAAAAAGAAGGGGAATCAAGGTGCACATTGTAGTTGGTCTATAGAGTGCCAAAGGATTTGCGAATGGGTAAGTTGGGGACCTAAATGCTAATTATAAATATATAAATTAAAGTATTCATATATTACATAAGACATGTTGCTCTTATAGATTTCTACCTATATTATTAAGATGATAATAACAACATCAAAAGGAGGTGCTATCCGTATTTGAATAACGGATATTATTATGACAAAGTATTTAATAGAAACAAAAAATTTAACAAAGAAGTTTGGTAGTTTTACGGCAGTAGAAGGAGTCAATTTAAAAGTGCCTAATGGAGAAATATATGGCTTTCTTGGGCCTAATGGTGCAGGTAAATCAACAACAATTAGAATGCTTTTAGGATTAATAAAAATGACATCTGGTGAGGTAAATATTTTTGAAAAATCTATTACAAAAAATAGAGTAAATATTTTATCTAAAATTGGCTCAATTGTTGAAAGTCCTTCGTATTATGGGAATTTAACTGCTTATGAAAATTTAGATATTATAAGAAATATTTTAAAACAAGAGAAGGAACAGGTTTTGAAGGCTTTAAAAATAGTAGGTTTAATGGATGCAAAAGATAAGTTAGTTAAAAAGTATTCACTTGGAATGAAACAAAGACTTGGTATTGCACAATCTTTAATTGGAAAACCAGATTTATTGATTCTTGATGAGCCAACAAATGGATTAGATCCAGCAGGAATACAAGAAATAAGAAAGCTTATAATTGATTTACCAAAAAAGATGGGAATAACAGTTTTAATCTCAAGTCATATATTAAATGAAATAGAATTAATGGCTAACCACATAGGTATTATCAACAAAGGTAATCTGTTATTTCAAGGGCCAATAAAGGAACTACAAAGTATGAATAAACCTAAAATAAAGATAAAAGCAGAACCCAAAAAAGGAGCTATTAAGAAAATCAATGAATTGAAATATAAGTTTGTAGAAAATGATGATTTTATAACGATTAAAGATGATGTCGATATTGCTGAGCTAAACAAAGAATTAGTATATAGTGGTCACAGCGTGTTTCATATTAGTCAAGAAGACAGAAGTTTAGAAGATATATTCCTTGACTTAACTAGGAAGGAGGCATAAAAATGATAAGTGCTTCTTTAATTAAGTCAGAATTTGGTAAACTTAAAAGAAGTTCTATATGGATTGTAAGCATTATTATTCCAATTATAATTAATATATTCTTGTTTATAGATTTATTTCTAAGATATGATAATTTAATTGTAGCAGCTAGAAAAAAAGGTTTAAATTCTTGGGAACTTTTGATCAAGGAGAATAGTGGTCCGCTAATGTGGTTAAATTTTATTTCAGTATTTATTGCTGTTATTGCAATAATGGTTTATCAAGTAGAGTATGACCAAGGATCAATGAAATCAATGTTAAGTTTACCAATTTCTAAAATGAAAATATTTTTTACTAAATTTATAATAATTTTTTCTTTTAGTTGTATAATTGTCACAATTAATACAATAGGATTAGTTTTAGTTGGGTTTATTATGAATTTTCCAGAAAAATTAGAAATTCTGATTTTTATAAAGTATTTTGCATTTCAGTGCCTTGGTATTATGGGGATTGTTGCTATACATAATTGGATTAGTTCATTGTTTAAAAATCCAATAGTACCAATTACAATAGCTGTATCAGGATTTATTGTGAGCTTGGGTCTACCTCATGAATTGCCAGAAGTAGCAAAGTTTTTTCCTTATTCGCATCCTATACATTCTGTTGAATTTAGATTTGATACAAATGTTGCATTAATTGGTGGTATAGCTACAACAATTATTTTTTTCACTATAGGTATAATTGAATTTAGCCAAAGAGATATTCTATAGGTTCTCATATTATAAGCGTGGAGGAATAAAAAATGACAAGTATTTTAAAAATTGAAATTATGAAATTAAAAAGATCTAGTGTGTTATCCATGATGGTTTCATTGGCATTATTACCTATAGTCAGTGGATATTATACTATTGGGAAATTTATTGCTTTGGGTGATAATGCTTCATGGGATGATTTGTATAACTTTAGCATACCAATATATACTCTTGTAATTTTACCAACTTTAATAATTATAAGCTTTGCTATGATTTCGAGAATTGAATACCTAAATAATGGTTGGAAGCAGTATTTATGTTTGCCTGTTTCAAAAACTAAAATATATATATCTAAACTGCTAATAGGAAGTTTTTTAATATTTGGAAGTATTTTGGTATATTGTGTTGGTTATATTATTGCTGGTTTTATGAATGGATTAAGTCAGCCAATTAATTATTTTATTCTTCTAAAATTAGTTGGTATTTTTGTAGCTTCTCTTCCAGTTGTAGTATTTCAGTATTTCTTGAGTATGAGATTTGCGAACTTAGGTTTGCCTTTGGGTATTGGATTTACCTTTATGCTTCCAAATTTCATGGTTGCTGGGTCAGATAAGTATTATATTTTTTATCCCTGGTCATATCCATATGCTTTAGGTAAAGCAGAAGCGTTTGGTATGATGGAAATAACAATGTTGGTTATTAGTATAGTAGTACCATTATTAATGTTCTTATTTGGGCTAAAAAAGTTTATAAGCAAAGATATTATATGATTATAATATAACTCTATACAAAGTAATTTGATGTGAACCCATTGGTAGTGTTGCAAAAAATATAATGAAGAAAAATATATTGACATATACTGCAATATAAATCATTATTATTCTTAAATTAGCAAATTTTAGGATTTTTTTTTGCAATACTACTCTTTTTGATACTCTTACCTATTCCAAGATGGGTATTTTTGCCCATCCCCCTGAAAAGGTGCACTATGAAAATTAATCTTTATAAATTCCATTAAATGTTAAATATAACTACCAATCTAACATAAGGTGCTTTTGTTTGATTGATAGAATAAAAAAACTCTATTTTCTTTTATTTTCAGACGTTAGAAGTGATTTTAATTTGGGAAATATGAATCAAAAAAAAGATTTTTTTAGAATATTAAACTTTCAATTATTAAAAAATACTTTAATTTTCTATGTAATGGAAATTTAGTACAAAATCTTTGTATAATCCTTGAATTCCTTTTATATTGCTACTTTATATTTCTTAATGCACCTTTTCGGGGGGGAGGGCAAAATTACCCATTAATAAATAGGTGTAACCAAATTCTGGGTTTAGTATTATATGGAATTTGAAATGGCTATTTTTACCCGTATCTCGGCTCAATGCCCCTTATAGTCTTCTCTCTCAAGTTTAGGCATATTATAAGGTATATATTCATAATTGGGTATATATTTTAATATACTCTCTGGAAGCTCATTTAACCCTTTAGTTAAATTTATTAAACTCCTATCTATATTCCATTTCTCTTTTCCATGATATATCAATAATGGAATTACTAAAGGAACTTTATTCCTTTTCATCTTAAGTCTCCATATTTCAATAATATACTCTAACATCTGTATTCCAACTATACTATCTCGATAAGACTTATGTTCAATATTTAAGGTCTTCTTTGTGTATTCAATATTTATAACAATATAATATTTTAAACCTTTTTGTTATAAATGCTACTAAATTATATTCTAATGGATTAATATATATACAATATTTTTCAATTGTATCTGTTTAACCTTTTTTTATGATAATATATATAATATGGATTTCAAAAGCAAATTCCTATTT
>JBDMZA010000485.1:0-3405 GCA_039770155.1 Clostridiales bacterium | reverse complement strand
GGATTCACTTTATATAAAGTGAAAATCCCAATTTTAGGATTAGAAATGTTATTTTTCAAAAAATAGTAAATAATATTTTTTGCTATGCTTAATATAGTAAATGGTTGGTGAAATTATGGAAAATACAATTCTAAATAATAGATATAGAATCATAAAATTTTTAGATACTGATTTATTTTCAAATAAATACATTGGAAAAGATACTATTTCCAAAAAAAACATAACTATAGAAATTATGCACCCAGGAGTAATAAAAGATAAAAACTTGCTTGGAAATTTTATTTCTGAACTAAAGTTAATTAAAAAATTAAAAAAAGATAATATTGTCATAGTTCATGATGTAGGATATGAGAAAAATATGTACTATATAATAACAGAATATATCGATGGATTATCTCTTAAACAAATTTCAAATGAAAAAGCAATAACTTATAGCGATTCTGTAAATATAATCATTCAATTATGTAATATTCTTGAAGTATTCCACCAAAACAATATAGTCCATAAACGTTTAAATCCAAATAGTATTTTATTTACAAAAGATAATTTATTAAAAATATCAGATTTTGGTATTTCAAAATTAATAACACCAGAACTATTATCACAATCTGAGAAATCAATAGATTATATGAAATACGCTTCACCAGAACAATTAGGTTGGCTTAAAGTCGATGAAAAATCTGATATCTATTCATTAGGTATAATTCTTTATGAAATGTTAACAGGACAGGTACCTTTTTACAATAGTAATCCCTCTATATTACTTTCAAAACAAATGCATGAAATGCCAATCAACCCAATAAATGATAATAATTTAATTCCAGAAATTTTAGGAAACATAATTTTAAAAACACTTGAAAAAAAACCTGAATTAAGATATCAAAATATGAATGAATTATCAAATGTATTAACTGCTTTTTTAACAGAATATCCTAAAAAAGTGAGCTATGATCAAATATCTCATAAAAGTTCCGAAAACATAAATAGTTTTAATAATGATTTAAAAAGTATTGAAACTAATGAAACAAGTAAAATAAAAAAACTCAAAAACTATTATAATAAAAATAAAAAAATGGTTTTAATTTCTTTAAGTACTACAATTATAATTTTTACACTTATATTAGCCTTTATTATTTACAAAGTTGTAGATAATAAAAATACAAAAGATTTTGTATCTGAACACAATAAAAAAGCCGAAAATTTTTTAAATAATTATAATTTCAAAAAAGCTGAAAATGAAATAAATAAAAGTCTAGATAAAGAATCAAAATTAAAAAATGATTTAACAATTAGTAAAACTTATAATCTTAGTGGACTTTATCATCTAAATCAATTTGAATACAAAAAAGCTGAAGATTTTTTTAAGAAGGCAATAAGTATATCAGAAGATACAAACAATAATGAATTGTCATCAAATATATACAGTAACATGTCAAATCTTTATTCAGATTTAGGTCAATTTGAAGAATCCAAAAAATATATTGATAAAAATAAAAAAATTATTAAAAGTAATATTTCTAAAGCATATTATAATTATTCTCTAGGTAATTACTATTTTAAAAAAGGTGAATTTATTGAGGCAGAAAAATATATAGAAAAATCTCTTGATTATTGTAATAAAAATGATATACAAATTGAGGACTCTTTAAATATTAAATTTTCTGCTTTAAATTTCTATCTAGAAACATTTAATTATAAACAGGCTGAATACATTAAAGAAGAACTTGAAGATACCATTAATAAAAAATTTGATAATAATAATTTATATGCTGCAAAATTATATCATTTTTCGGGAAGTATAGACGATAATAATGGTAAATACAGTGATTCAGAAAAATCTATCAATAAAGCTATTAAAATTACTAAAAACTTATATGGCGATTCGAATTTTAGTATTATTAATTTGTATATTGACTTAGCAAAAAATTTAGACAATCAAGGTAAATATAAAGAATCTGAGGAGTATTATAAAAAATCTTTGAAAATATCAAAAAGTTTATATGGTAATAATAATAAATTAATCTCCGATATTTACAAAGGTTTGATTGAAATATACTCAATTCAAAGTAAATATAAAGATGCTGAAAAATATCTTAAAGACAACATAAAAGTTACAGAAAATATTTTTGGTAAAAATAGTCTCGAAGTAGGTATATCATATAAAAATGCAGGTACATTTTATAAAAATATTAATAAATATAATAAGGCTAAAAATTATTATCTAGATAGTCAAAATATAACAGAGAAAATCGTAGACAAAAAAAGTTTTTGGACTATAGATTTATACTCAACTTTAGGTATATATTATAGTGAAATAAATGTCTTTGATAAAGGAGAAAAATATTTATCAGATGCTGTAGAAATAGCAGAAGATGTTTTTGGTGAAAATCATTTTTTAACCTCAGTTACATATAAGAATTTAGCTTTTTCATATTACAATATATTCCCTGAATTCATAGATGATACTAAGAAATATGCTGATAAATCATATGATATAGTTACTGATTCATTTGAAGAAACTAATCCATTTTATATTGATTTAAGTTATTTATATGCTTCTATACATGTAAATAATGGAGAGTACAGTAAAGCAGAAACTATATATACTAATATTTTGAATACATTTGAAGCTGAATACGATGATGAAAATCCTAAATATTTGAATTTATATTTAAATTTATCTTATTTACATAGAATTCAAGATGGATTAAACAAGTCTCTAGACTATCTTGATAAAGCCCTAAAACTTAGCAAAACACTTTATGGTGAAAATAATGATTATACTGCAAATATATATGATTATATTGGACTAAATTATAATGATTTGAGTCAATCAAAGAAAGCAGAAGAAAACTATAAAAAATCTTTAGATTTATTTAAAAAAATATATGATGAAGATAATTTTTTTATGACAGCTATACTATATGGTAATTTAGGTCTTTTAAATACAAATATTGAAAATCAAAAACAAGCTATTGATATGTTTACAAAATTATATGGAGAAAATCACATTCGAGTAGCTAGTGCATATTTAAATATGGCAACAATTTATTCGAAAAAAGAGGATACTAAAAACGCTGAAATTTACTATAAAAAATCATTAAATATAAATTCTAAAATTTTTGGTGATTATTATTATGAAGTTGCTTTTGCTTATCAGGAACTTTCGGCAATTTATTATAACGCAAACAAAAAAGAAGAATCACGAAAATACTTAGAAAAATCAATCGCTTCTTATGAAAAAGTTTATGGTGAGGATCATGAAATAACTAAAGGATTACAAGATGAATTAGACAAGTATTTTTAACTTAGGGATATCCAAAAAATAAACTCTAATTCTCGAGTATGAATTCGCGCGATTTAAGCGAACTTCAGACGAAAAGAATTTGGTATTATTTTTTAGGT
>JBDMZA010000484.1:0-8267 GCA_039770155.1 Clostridiales bacterium | reverse complement strand
AGAATCTAAATTTTCAAGCACTAGATTATACTCTTTTTCATTAAAAATATTTTCTATAATTTTTAATTCTTTTGAGACCTTACATGCACCAATATTTTTAGATACACCTTTTAGTATATGTATAAGATTTTTTGTGTTTCTATAATCTTTATCGATAAATAAATTCTTTATTCTTAATAAATCATCTCTATGTTCTTTAATATAAATATCTAATAACTCAATATATAAGTTATTATTTCCATTTACTCTATTTAATCCTTCACTAAAAACAATAAACTCCTTTGTATTTTCATCTAAATCTAACATTATTAAATCCATTTTATTGCTATAGACCAATTTATAATTATTTAAAAATTTAACTAAAATTTCTATTAATAATGATGGATCTATAGGTTTTGTTAAATAAGAATTCATACCTGATTTTAATATTCTTTCTTTAGTCCCCTCAATATTATCAGCTGTTAATGCTATTATTGGAATATTTTCATATTTATTGTCATTTCTTATTCTTTTTGTTACTTCATATCCATCCATTTTTGGCATATGTAAGTCCATAATAATTAAATTGAACTCATTATTTTTAATACAATCAAGAGCTTTAAGTCCATTTTCAGCACAAAAAACTTCAAGATTAATTGAACTTAATAATTCAATCATCATTTTTTGATTTATATAATTATCCTCTACTAATAATATTTTTTCCCCATTAAAATCATGAACTTTTGAATTATTATTTATACTCCTTTTAGGCTTTTTTAAACTTTTCTTATTTACTTGTTTTAAATACTTAATTTTTAATGTAAAAATTGCAGTTGTTCCTTTAGTAGATTTACTATTTATTTTAATATTTCCCCCTAAAAATTCCACAAATTTTTTACAAATTGCCAATCCCAAGCCTGTTCCATCATACTTTCTGGAAGTTGATTTATCTCCTTGTATAAAATTTTCAAATAAATACTTTTTTTGTTCTTCTTCAATTCCAATACCACTATCCTTTATTCTAAATCGTAATTTCACTTCATTATCATATATATCCTCAATGCAACAATAAACACTTACAAAACCTTTTTCAGTAAATTTAATGGCATTTGATATTAAATTCATCAATACTTGTTTTATTTTTATAAAATCTCCTTTTAATACTTTAGGTACATTCTCTTCTAATCTGTAATTAAATTTTAGCCCTTTATTAATTGCTTGATATTTTTGAATTGTAATTACATCATCCAAGAGTTTTTCAACATTAAAAATAATTTCTTTTCTTATTACTTTATTCGCCTCTATTTTTGACAAATCAAGAATATCATTCAGTAAACTTAATAAATGATTTGCTGATTCTCTTATAGTCTTTACATATTCCACATCTTTTGAATTAATCAATGATCTTTGGAGCATATAACTATAACCTATTACAGCATTAATAGGTGTACGAATCTCATGGCTCATATTAGCTAGAAATTCACTCTTTGTTCTATTTGCTTGTTCAGCTAATTGTCTTGCTTCTTCCAATTCTCTTGTTCTTTCAACAACAAGTTTTTCTAAATATTTTTTTTGCATCTTTTTATCAGTTACATCTCTTATTATCGCAACATAAAATATTTTTTCATTCATATAAAATCGAGATGATTTTATCTCCACATCAATTTTTTCCCCATTGGCTTTAATTCCCATTGTTTCTAATGTTTCTGGTAAAATGATTTTGTCATCACCATCACTATATATATACAAATTATCTACAAAAAAATCTTGAATTTTTTTATTAATAGCCTCTTTATTTTGTGTATACATAAAAAGCTTTAAAAACTGAAGATTTATATACTTTATATAACCATCTTTCAGTAATACAATTGCATCATTAGTATTTTCAAATACAGCTTGTAAATTTTTCTTACTCTCCCTTAATTCCTCTGAGGTCTTCTTATGTGCCAATATGTTAATTGAAAGTTCATCATTTACATTTTCTAATTGTTTCGTTTTAGTTGAAAGTTCACTTATCACATCAGATAACTTTTCATGAATATTTCCAATACCATAAACAATTACTATCATAAAAATTATAAATCCTGCTAAACGCGATGTTATATCAACAGGGTTAAGAATTTCGCCTGTATATTTATTTCCAAAGGAAATTATACCAAAAGCTACTCCATAACTTATCACAAAAATAAATATATATGAAATAAGCAAAAAAACAAAACCTATTTTTTTCCCGAAAATAATAGTTGTTAAAATGCAAGTACACATTATGAGAATTATTCCATTACTAAAAACACCAAAAGTATATATTGCTACAAATCCGGCAACTAGCATTGCAAAAAAAATCAAACTACTTTTTACTCTTAAGTTAACTTTTTTTTTATATAAATTTAAAAAATTAAGACTCGATACAATAAATATTTGAGCAATTAATCTAGGATCTGGTTCATCAATTTGAGCAAAAAAAGTTAATAACAATTTTATTATCAATGGTAATGCTAAAAGTGAAAATATCAAAATAATTTTATTAATTAAATTTTCTTTTATTTCATCAATAGTAATAAAAATATCTTTATTATTCATAATACCCACTTCTTATATTAGGCATAATAAAAAAATAAACCAGTCAACTTTTTTTTAAAATTCGTTAAACCATCGATTTTTTCAGAAAAAAATTGTCTTATGAAATTTTTGATTATGCCTTAAACATAGCATAATGATTTAAAATTTATTAATTTTTACATTTAAATCATTTTATTATAATAATAACATATTCAAACAAATAGCTACAATCTATATTTTGTTAATTTTTCAAGACAAATGAAAGTATTTTCGGAAAACAAAAAAATAATATCCAATTCTTTTTGCTTGAAGTTCCCTTGAAACAGAGGAATTCATTCTAAAAAATAGAAATTTATTTTTGACCATCCATAAGACAAAATCAAACAATAAATATATATTATTTTTTATGTAATGCTTATTGATAATGTAATAAACAAGAAGTATAATAAAATGTGAAATAATGTTATTTTACACTTTAATACATTATAAATCAAACTTTGTAAACTATTTCATTGTGTAAAATTACTTTTATAGCAATTCGATTAAAAGGCAAAATCAAAAATTTCATAAGACAACTTTTTTTCTGAAAAAAATGATGCTTTAACAGATTTTCAAAAAAGTTGATTAGTTTATTTTTTAATTCTGCCTAACAAAAAAATAAGTACTGGTATTTAAGTTTGATAATTTAAGTATTATTACTTGAAGTCACTAGGAGGATATAAATATTGGATTATATCGATGAAATAAAAAAAATATTTGAAGAAATGCAAAATTGGCTTTTAGCATTAGTTGGAGGAATAACTGTATTAATGATCGCTGTCTATGGGATAAGATACTTAGTCGGTGATGTAACAGATAAAATAGAATCTATGTCAAATATTAAGAAAACAATAATAATGGGTGTAGGTATATTTTTCCTAATATGGTTTGGTGAGTATATAATAGACAGATTTGCAAATGTGTAATTTTTTAGGAGGCTTCATATGCTAAAACAAATATTACTTTTAAACTCATCTATAAAAGAAGAATGGGATACTGTAATCACAAATGCTTTTGAAGATGTTTTTAATATGGTTATAGGCGACTCAAATACAATATCTGCAAAATCTCTATCAGATATATTTGAGGCAACTATTTGGCGTTTTTTTACAAATCTAGGTTCAAATCTTTTGGATGAATCTATAAATATAATTAATACCTTTATAATAAAATCTACAAGTATAGATAATTTAAAATCATATATACTTGATTACTCTAATTTATTGAGTTTTTTTCAAATAATTTCAGGTACTTTGTTAATTTTTCTCATAGTAAGTGAAGCAGTTGAAAGGCAGGCTTCTGGCCTTGTTTCTAACAAAGAAAGAACTGTTGTTTTATTGGTGGGAAGATCTATTTTATCTGCTGCATTTATTTACATTCTTCCTAAAACTATTATAGAAATACTTTTAAATTTAAATAAATTGATAATTGAAGGTATTATAAATGAAAATGAGTTCAATTCCAACTTAAAATCAGATCTTTTTTCAAATGTTGATGAATTTTCTATAGTAGTTACAATAGCTTTTTTTATTTTATCTATTGCTTTTTTTATTTTAGCTATACTGGGAATTATAAGGTATTTGGAAATAATAATCTCTATACTGTTAGCTCCAATTTGTGCAGCTTTTTTCGTAAAATCTAATGAAAAACTTTCAATATGGCTAAGAGAAATAACTGCAGTTATTTTTACTCAATCAATTTATATATTATTACTATCTGTTATGGTAAAAGTATTTTCAAATAATAACTTATCAGAAATCAGTCCAACTAATGTTTTTGTAAAATATATAGTTTCAATTGGAATTATTTTTGTTATGCTAAAAGGTCCAAATTTACTACGTAAATTTTTATATAACACTGGTAATTATTCAATCACCTTTAATCATATAGGATATATGGGTAAAATATCTGCATACAAGTATATTATTTCAAAGGGGATAAAATAAATGGAAAAAAGAAATTTACCAAGACATGTAAGTGGTAGTTTTAAATTTTTAAATTTACATATATCAGGAATAATTACTATGATAGTTCCTATTACAACTTCTATAATGCTTTTTAATAGGTATCCTAATAATTCAATAGTAGTATTTTTTATAATTTTAATAGTGGGACTTCCATACGCTCTATTAGTCGAATATCCTAATAAACAAACTGGTATTGCCCAACTTCTTGATTTTATAAAATATCAACTTGAAGGCACTAAAAAATATGAGAGGAGTTGTATGTTCATAGATGAAACCAAAAAATTTATCAAAAAGTAATGAAAAACTAAGAAAAAAATATAGAAAAGAATACGCTAAAATAGGCTTTAAATTACCTATAAAGAGTATACATAATTTAATAACAGGTGAAGACAAATCATACAAACTGTTATCAAAAGTAACTCCTATTAATGCTGAACTTGAATCAGATGTAAATTTGGAGAAGATTTCAGATGCCATAAAGTCTGCTTTAAGTTCCTTTAACGGAAGATATGGAATTTATATTCAAAGTGAAAAAATAGATATTTCTCGAAATATTGTAAATATTGAAAAAGAAAAAAATAAAATTTCAGATTATGTAAATGAAAATCAAAAATCAGGAAATATTAATATAGCTTTATCCTTAGAAAAAAAATTAGAATTACTTGAAAAACAATTAAGCCATTTAAAATCTTTAACTTCTAAAAGCATGTCAGTTTTAGTTTTTTATATGGTTTTAGAAACATATGAAAAAAGTTATATAAATGCTGAGCAAGTATTAAATGATTCTTTTTCCTCTATAAAAAGCGAATTAGAAACTGTAAATATATTTATAACAAGATTATTTGAAGATGATATAAAAGAAATGCTTTATAAAAAAATGAATCCGATTTCATCTTTTGATCAAAGATATCAAAAAAATTGGTTTATTGAAAATCTTTATCCTGAAACAGCTGCAAGACCTAAAAATGGTCGTGTAATTGAAATAGAAGAAAAAATTTACAGATTCTACTCTATCACAGGATTACCAAGTACAGTAGACAAATACAGATGGCTTAGAAAATTACTTCAATTTAAAGGTGATATAAATATTGCAATAATAATGAATCCCAAGAAAAAAGAAAAAATGATAAAGAAATTATCCAAAAATATGGAAATATCAGAAGTAAAATCCTTAACAAATCGAAATGAGGCTCTAAGGCAAAAATATACTGCTAATATTGAAAGTATTAAAAATATAATCAGGGATATTTCAAGAGATAATATAGATTTATATGATGTTAATATTACGATAGGAATCGGTGCAAGTTCACTTGAAGAATTAGATACTCTAAACAGCATGTTAAGAGCTAAAATAAGTAGTATGTTTATGCAAATTACTGCAATTGTAAGAAAGGAATTCACTCCTTTTTATACAATTTTACCTATTTTAGATAATAACTTCATAACAAATAATCTAGTCTGGAATTTAACAACTGATGATATTGCAACTATAATACCTTTTGATTCATCAGAATTCATGGAAGACACTGGTGTATTAATAGGTGAAAATAGTATTTCGGGCGGATTAGTAATAGCTGACTTTAGAAATAAAATTTATAATAATTCTCATATGGCTATAATCGCCGATTCTGGAGCAGGTAAAACTTTTTATATAAAACTAGATGCTATAAGAAATATGCCCTATATAGACTATACAATTATGTTTGATGTTAAGGGTGATTTGTACTTTCCTTGGGGCAAAAGAGTTTCTTTTTCTGCTACATCAGGAACTGTTATAAATCCATTTCATATAAGAAGCACAATAGTTGATAGTGAAACCTTCAATGAAAATGGTATAAATGATGTAGGAACATTTTTAAGTCAAAAAATCATGGATCTAATTGTCTTTTTTAATTGGATAATTCCAAATATGTCTGCATTTGATGAAAGCATACTAGAACAAGATATAAGGGATGCTTATAAAAAATCTTGTTTAGATTTTGAAAGTACTTCCCTTCCAAAAGAATTTTGTACAATAGGTACATTAGATGAAGTTATGAATAGTAAACTTGAACAAAATATTTCAGGTTATGAAAAAGAA
This sequence comes from Clostridiales bacterium, assembly GCA_039770155.1. Lineage (GTDB taxonomy): Bacteria > Bacillota > Clostridia > Acetivibrionales > JBDMZA01 > JBDMZA01. The sequence continues at coordinate 1,643 of JBDMZA010000484.1, read as the reverse complement.
AGAAGAGAATTCTTAAAAGCTTGCTTAAATCCATATATTCATGGTTCCTATTCAAAAATTTTTAATGGTCAAACTAATTGGGAATTTGATTATTTTACTGTACTAAATATTTCAAATATACCTGAAGCTATAAAAAAACCAATTTATGACATATTATTAAAGGATGTGTGGCAATTTGCAAAAAAAGATGGAATTAAAAATCCTACAAAAAAAGATATCTATATAGATGAAGCTCATGAATTTGCTGATACTGAAAATCCTCAAACTTTTGAATTTTTATCAAAAAAATTAGTTAAACAAGGTAGAAGTTTTGGAGTTAGAACAATTACAGCAACACAAAATATATCTGATTTTTTAAGTCTGCCTAAATGGGGACAATCTATTTTAGATAACTCTTACTTTAAACTATTTATGAAACTTGGCGAAAATGATATATTAACAGCCACTAAATTATATTCATTCTCTGGTACTGAAAAGAAAATTCTACAAGGAAAAAGTGGTATAGGTGGACGAAGTACAAAGGGAAAAGGAATATTTACAGTAGCAACTCAAAAGGTATTAGTTCAAATAATCCCTTCAAAATTTGAACTGGAAATTATTGATCCAATACTTTATAAAGATATTTATAATGAAGACTCAAAATATTATAAAATCAAGGACTCTGATTTAAATGGTTAGATATTATTTAAGAAATACAAAAGTCAGAATTTTTATATTACTGACTTTGATTATGTTGCTTTTCTTGATTTTTACATCAGCTTTTTTTTCTATATTTACTGTTGCAGCTTTTTCAAGTTCAAGTGATAAATTTTTAGATATACCTGAATATAGCTTTACAAAAGATATGATACTTGAAAAAAGTGGAGAGAAATACCTGGATTGGTATTTTCCAATTGCCGATGGCTTTGAATACAATTATGTCGATACATTTGGAGCTGCTAGAGATTTTGGTGGTGTTAGAACTCATTTAGGAATTGATATTATGTGTGATGAGGGTATTCCAATAGTTGCTATTGAAGGTGGAGAAGTTATACAAATAGGTTGGAATTATTTAGGTGGTTGGCGAATAGGAATAAACTCTAATGATGGTTCACGTTATTGGTACTATGCTCATATGAGAAAAGTTCATCCTTATGTAAAAACAATAACTAAAGGAAGTAAAATTCACTCAGGACAAGTTATAGGGTATATAGGTTCTTCTGGTTACGATTATACTATTGAAAGAAATTCGATGCCAGAAAATCCAAATGCTGTTGATGGAAAATTTGATCCTCATCTTCATTTAGGATTAGAACTTGAAAATCAAGGTTATATAAATCCTTATCCTTTATTAATGTATTTAGAAAAGAATAAAATGCCTGTAAAAAAAGTTAGTGGTGAATATAAAGAAATGGGAAAAAGCATAAAACAGCGAAAAATATCAGAAGTTAAGACTAGCAAAACCACTAAATTAACTTCCTCGCCAAAAAAATAAACTAGACAACTTTTTTGAAAATTCGTTAAACCATCGATGTTTTCAGAAAAAAGTTGTCTTATGAAATTTTTGATTATGCCTAAGGGATATCCAAAAAATAAACTCTAATTCTCGAGTATGAATTCGCATGATTTAAGCGAACTTCAGACGAAAAGAATTTGGTATTATT
>JBDMZA010000483.1:0-23688 GCA_039770155.1 Clostridiales bacterium | reverse complement strand
TATCTTTAAATAAATATTTTATTTAGGGGTATCAAAAAAATAAATCTATATTTTAAAATTAATGAATCAAATGATTTTAGTGATTCTAAGATTTTGGGAATCTGATATTATTTTTTAGATTTTTCTATAGTATTAAAATTAACATGAAATGAGACTATTTACTTTGATTAATTATATATAAAAATATTTAAAGCTTTTGCTTGGAGGAATTGAAGTGTATCTTAGTAAGATTTTTAACAGAAATAAAAATATTTTAAATAAAATAAATGAATTTGAAAATTTACCAAATCATGTTGGAATAATTATGGATGGTAATGGAAGATGGGCTAAAAAAAGAAATTTACCAAGAAGTTTAGGTCATAGAGCGGGTTCTAAAAATTTAAAAAAAGTTGTGAGAATTTTTAAAGACTATGGAGTGAAATTTTTAACTGTTTATGCCTTTTCAACAGAAAATTGGACAAGACCAAAAAAAGAAGTTGATGGGTTAATGGAATTATTGTTAGAGTATTTAAAAAATGCTGAAGAAGAGTTAGGTTCAGATAATGTTAGAATAAGAGTAATAGGAAACATAAGTAAATTATCAGATGAATTACAATACGAGATAAAGCGGGTTGAGAAAATAACAAAAAGTAATGATGGTATAGACCTCATTATTGCTATTAATTATGGAAGTAAATTTGAAATATTGAATTCTGTTAATAAAATTATTAAAGATATTGATAACGGAAGTTTGGATAAAGATAAGATTACTGAAAAAGATATATCTGATAGGTTATATACTGTTAATATACCAGATCCTGATCTTTTAATTAGAACGAGTGGAGAATTGCGTATAAGTAATTTTTTACTTTGGCAGGGAGCTTATTCAGAGATGTGGTTTACAGATGTTTACTGGCCTGATTTTAATAAAAAAGAAATTGATGAAGCTTTAAGCCAATATAATAATCGAAAAAGAAGATTTGGAGGAGTTTAATTGAAAACACGAATTATTAGTGCATTAGTTGGATTAATATTGTTGATATTAGTTATGTTCACAAATAATTTAGTATTTGGTATAGTTGTTTTTGCATTATCAATAATAGGTATAAATGAAATGTTTAATGCTTTTATAAATGCTGGGAAAAAACCTATAAAAATCATAGGCTACCTTTCTTGTTTACCTCTTCTTAGTTTATCTTTTAATAATATTTTAAAGGGTGATAGTTTTTTTAATATAAACTTATTATTCTTATTTGCTTTTATTTTATTTTTATCAGGATTATTTGTTATTGTTTTTAAATTTGAAAAATATGATTATTTAGATATATCATTAACATACTTTGCTATAATTTATGTTGTTTTTTTATTTTCATTTATAATTCTTACAAGAAATTTAGAAAATGGAAAATATTATATTTGGTTAATATTTATTGGGGCATGGTTAACTGATTCAGCAGCTTATTTTACAGGTTCTTTTGTAGGTAAAAATAAAATAATTCCTGTAGTAAGTCCTAAAAAAACAGTTGAAGGAACTATTGGTGGAGTTATAGGTTGTGTTATAATAATGTTATTGTATGGAATCTTTGTGGTTAATAAAATTAATGAAATTGCATTTTATCATTTTATTATATTGGGATTAATAAGTGGAATTGTTTCTCAAATTGGTGATTGGGCAGCTTCTGCAATAAAAAGAAAAGCTGATATTAAAGATTATGGAAGTTTGATGCCAGGACATGGAGGAATTATAGATAGATTTGATAGTATTTTAATTATTGCTCCTGTAGTATATTTTTATATAACAATAATAATATTTTGATATATTAAGGAGAACATAAAAAATAATATCAAATTATTTTCGTCTGAAGTTCGTTTAAATCATGCGAATTCATACTCGAAAATTTAAGTTTATTTTTTGAATATCCCTAAGAACAATACACTAAATTTATTTTGGAGGACAACATATTATGATAAAAAATATATCTATATTGGGTTCAACTGGTTCAATAGGTGTTCAAACAATTGATGTAGCACAAAATTTAGATATTAAAGTACTTGGTTTAACCGCACATTCTAATATAGATTTACTTGAAAAACAAGCTAAATTGTTAAAGCCGAAAATTGTTTCAATTGGCGATAAAAATTTAGAGGATGAATTAAAAAGAAGATTAAGAAACTATAATATAGAAGTTTTAAGTGGACCTGAAGGATTGAATGTAGTTGCTTCAATTAATGAAGTGAATACAGTTATAACTTCAATAGTAGGAATTGCAGGATTAATTCCGACATTGGAAGCTATAAGATGTAAAAAAAATGTTGCTTTAGCTAATAAAGAAACACTTGTTACTGCAGGTTATATAGTAATGAATGAAGCGAAAAAAAATAATGTTAGAGTTTTTCCTATTGATAGTGAGCATTCTGCTATTTATCAGTGTTTATTGGGAAATAGTAAAGATAATATTAGAAAAATTATATTAACTGCTTCAGGAGGACCTTTTCGTGGTAAATCTATAGATGAATTAAAAACTGTTGATGTTTCTTCAGCATTAAAACATCCGAACTGGAGCATGGGAAGTAAAATCACAATTGATTCAGCAACTTTGATGAATAAAGGATTAGAAGTAATTGAAGCAAAATGGCTATTTGATATTGAGATAGATTTAATTGATGTTATAATACATCCTCAAAGTATAATACATTCAATGGTTGAATATAATGATGGTTCAATAATTGCTCAGATGGGTTCTCCAGATATGAGAATTCCTATACAATATGCTTTGACTTATCCTCAAAGGGCTGAGAATAATTTTTCTAAACTTGATTTATTAAAAGTGAAAGATTTAACTTTTGAAAAACCTGATAGAGAAGTATTTCCTGCTTTAGATATTGCTTTTAATGCAATGAAAGCAGGTGGTACAATGCCTGCAGTGATGAATGCAGCAAATGAAGAAGCAGTTGGTTTATTTTTAAAAGAAAAAATTGAGTTTACAGATATAACTAAAATTATTTCAAATGTTATGGAGAGGCATCAAGTCAAGGAAAATCCTGTAATAAGCGATATATTGGATTGCGATTTGTGGGCAAGAGAAAGTGTAAAATTTTAAAAAGTATTTAATTATTTGGAGGTTCAAGTTAGTTTATGGACATACTGATAGCTTTTTTAGCATTAGATTTACTTATAATAATTCATGAATTAGGACATTTTGCAGTTGCGAAGTGGGCTAATATGAAAGTGCATGAATTTGCTCTTTTCATGGGGCCAAAGATTTTTAGTATAACAAGGGGTGAAACAACATATTCTTTACGTTCTTTACCAATTGGTGGTTATGTAAAATTAGAAGGGGAAGAAACTGCTTCAACAGATGAAAGAGCTTTTAATAACAAACCTTTATGGGTAAGAGCATTAGTTATATTTGCAGGTCCTTTTATGAATATATTAATGGCAGTTGTAGTATTTTTTATTCTTTTTAATGTTTTTACCTATCCAAGTAATCATGTGGATAAAGCAATTGAAGGTTCACCTTCTTATGAAGCTGGAATTAGAGATGGAGATAAATTAATAAGTTATGATGGAAGAAAAGTTTATATTCCAACGGATTTGTATATATTCCTGTTTTTAAGTGAAGGAGAAACTGCAAAAGCATTAATTGAAAGAGACGGAAAGGAAATTGAAGTTTCAGTTGAACCTAGAACATATGACAAATATAGATATTTGCTTGGATATACACCTAAAGCTTCTTATGGGGAAGATTCGGTTGTTGTAATGAAAAAATATGAAAATGGGGAAGAGATACCACCCCCAAAAGATAAGAAACTGCTCAAAAACTATAATAAATTAAAAGATGGAGATAAAATATTAAAATTAAATGATGAAAAAATAGAAGATATGGATGACCATATGGATTTTACTAAAGAGAATAAAGAAAAGCCAATTGATGTAACAGTATTAAGAGACGGAAAAGAAGTTGTAATTTCACTTACTCCTCTTAAAAATGAGATGGAGAGAGAGGATTATGATGTTGGTTTATATTTTGATAACATTAAATCTAAAAATGCAGTTGAAGCATTAAATAGCACTTTTATACAAACTTATGCAACAGTTAGAATGGTTGGATATAATCTTTATGGTTTATTTACAGGAAGTTTTGGAATAGGTGATTTAGCAGGACCTGTAGGTATAGTTAGTGCAGTAGGTGAAGTTATTAAAGAGAGTAGGAAAATAAGTTTTTCAGCAATGATTGAGAATTTTCTCAATATTACAGCATTACTTAGTATAGTTATAGGTGTTTCAAATTTAATCCCTATACCGCCTTTTGATGGAGGTAAATTATTTTTAATAGGATTGGAAGCGGTTAGAAGAAAACCTTTAAAGGCTGAATTTGAAAATGCAATAGCATTAACAGGATTTGTAATACTTGTTTTACTATCACTTGTAGTTCTATTTAAAGATGTAGCGAGAGAAATAAATAAATTTATAAGTCCATAAAAATTATATCCTATTCTTTTCGTCTGAAGTTCGCTTAACCCGTGTGAACTCATACTTAAGAATTAGAGTTTTTTTGGATATCCATTAGTCGAAAAAGTATAATTAGATGAAAGCTATAAGAGATGAGGAATATTTATGAATAGGAAAAAAACCAGAAAGATTAGGATTGGTAATACATATATTGGAGGAGATTCCAAAATAGCGATTCAATCGATGACTAATACTGATACTAGAGATATAAATTCAACGGTTCAACAGATCAAAGCTTTAGAAGTTGCAGGTTGTGATATTGTGAGAGTTGCTGTGATTAATAAAGAAGCAGCACAGGCTATAAAAGAGATTAAAAGATCTATAAAGGTTCCAATTGTTGCAGATATTCATTTTGATTATAGACTTGCTGTTGAAAGTATAGAGAATGGAGCTGATAAAATAAGGATTAATCCTGGAAATATCGGTTCTTTTGATAGAGTAAAAGCGGTAGTTGATAAGGCTAGAGAAAGAAAAATTCCTATTCGCATAGGAATAAATTCAGGGTCTTTAGAAAAGGATATATTAGAAAAATACCAAGGAGTAACACCTGAGGGTTTGGTAGAGAGTGCTGTAAGAAATGTGAATTTAATGGAAAAACTAGACTACAATAATTTGGTTTTTTCTCTTAAGGCATCAGATGTTTTTTTAACAGTAGAATCATATAGAAAAATGGCAAATATAAGTGACTTCCCATTGCATATAGGTGTTACAGAGGCAGGTACTTATTTTTCAGGCACTATTAAGTCTTCGGTGGGATTGGGAACTTTATTAATAGATGGAATAGGAGATACAATTAGAGTATCATTAACAGGAGAACCAGTTTCAGAAATTAGAGTTGCAAGAGAGATATTAAAATCTGTAGGTATAGAAAAAAAAGGTGTTGAGTTAATTTCTTGTCCTACTTGTGGAAGATGTCAAAACAACCTTATTAAAGTAACAGAAGAATTAGAAAAAAGACTTGCTGATATAGATAAAAATATTAAAGTTGCTGTTATGGGCTGCTCTGTTAATGGTCCAGGAGAAGCAAAGGAAGCAGATATTGGAATAGCAGGAGGAGTAGGCGAGTTCTTACTTTTTAAAAAGGGAAAAGTTATTAGGAAAATAATTGATAGTAGAGTAGTTGAAGAGTTGTTGGATGAGATTGTAAATATATAGAAGTTTTCCAAGGGGCAAAGGTTATGAAAAAGACATTATTGGAATTATTTCCTGAAATTAATATAAGTCCAAAAGCTAAAAATTACTTTAAAAAAGTTTTGATAGACTATATAAATGCTTATAAAAAGGATAGACGCTTTGAAATATATTCTGTCTCAGATTCTATTGTGCCTACTAAATATATAAATGAATTAGAAACTGAGATAGAAAAAGAATATAAATTACAATCTGCTCAACTAATGATAAAGTATGATTTTGGGCTTCCATTAAAAAATATTATTGATATGTACTGGAATAACATATTGGCAAAGGTAACTAAAAAATTTGCTTCATGTATAGGTTTTATGAAGAATTGTGCTTTGGTAGTTGAAAATAGCAATTTAATTATAGAATTAAATAATTGTTCTTCTGAAATATTAAATGCAAAAGGCTGTAATAAATATATAGAAAAAATATTTTGGGATAGTTTTTCTATTGATACAAAAGTAATTTTTAAAAATGGAAGTGAGCAAAAAGAAGAGTTCGAAAAATATGTAGAATTTAAATCTCTGGAAGAAAATAAAATTCTGGAAACTAGTAATAGATATGATATAAATACTCAAGATAAAAGTCCTAAGAGTAAATTAGATTCTGATAATAATTCAAATAAAAAACAAAAATTTATTCCATCAAATAGTGGTATAAATAAAAGAAAACCAATAGATGGAAAAAGTATTATAGGTAAGGCTATTAGGGATGCTATAACTCCTATGAAAGAAATTACACAGGATTCTGGTACTGTTTGTATAAAAGGGGAAGTATTTAGGACTGAATTTAGAGAGATAAAAGGTGGCAAATTTATATTTATATTTGATATTACTGATTTAAGTTGGTCATTGACTGTTAAAATGTTTTTAACAAAAGAAAGATTTAGTAATGTTAAAGATAAAGTCAAACCAGGAGTGTTTGTTGCAGTTAGAGGTGAAGCACAATATGATAAGTTTTCAAAAGAATTATCAGTTATGGCATATGACATAACTGAAGTTGGAAATGTAGGTAGAATGGATAAAAGTAAAGAAAAAAGAGTTGAATTGCATCTACATACTCAAATGAGTTCAATGGATGCTATAAGTTCTGTAAAAGATATAATTAAAAGAGCTGCGAGTTGGGGTCATAAATCTATTGCAATAACTGATCATGGTGTAGTACAAGCTTTTCCTGATGCTCATTCTGCAGCAAAAGCAAATAATATTAAAATCATTTATGGGGTTGAATGTTATTTATTAGATGATGATATTCCAATTGTTTTTAATTCAAAAGATTATGATATTAGTGGGGAATTTGTCGTATTCGATATTGAAACAACAGGTTTTAATTTTAAAAATAATAAAATCACAGAAATAGGTGCTGTAAAAGTAAAGGATTTTGAAGTTATAGATACATTTAATACTTTTGTTAATCCCGAAATGCCTATTCCTCATAATATTGTTAAACTGACAGGTATAACAGATGAAATGGTAGAGAATTCACCAAAAACTAATGAAGCTCTAAATAAATTTTTTGAATTTGCAAAGGGTGTTCCATTGGTTGCACATAATGCTCAATTTGATATAGGATTTATAAAATATTATGCAAATTTAGCAGATATAGAAGTAGATAATATTTCTATTGATACACTACAATTTTCAAGATGGTTAGTAAAAGATATTAGCAGATATAAACTTTCAAGTCTGGCAAAATATTTTGGAATTAGTCTGCAAAATGCACATAGAGCTTCAGACGATGCTTATGCTACAGCAGAAATATTTATAAAACTTTTAGAATTGTTGAAACTTAGAAATATAACTAATGTTAGTGAAATTAATAAAGAGCTTAAAAAAGATGGTGTTGATTTTAAGAAATTAAGACCTTATCATGCAATAATTCTTGTGAAAAATATGCAAGGACTTTTAAATCTTTATAAAATTATTTCTAAATCTCATTTAGAATATTTCTTTAAAAAACCCAGAGTATTGAAAAAAATGTTAGAAGAATATAGAGAAGGCTTGATTATAGGAAGTGCATGCGAAGCAGGAGAATTGTATTCAGCTGTTTTAAATAATAGAAGTAAAGAAGAAGTACAAAAAATTGTTGATTTTTATGATTATTTAGAAATTCAGCCAATTGGAAATAATTTATTTCAAATTGAGAAAGGTCTTGTAAAAGATAAAGAAGAATTACAGAATATAAATAAAAACATAGTAAAACTGGGAAGAAAAAACAATAAACCAGTTGTAGCAACTTGTGATGTTCACTTTTTAGATCCTGAAGATGAAATTTTTAGAAGAATTTTAATGTCGGGACAGGGTTTTTCTGACGCAGATGATCAAGCACCTTTATTTTTTAGAACAACGGAAGAAATGTTAGAAGAATTTAAGTATTTAGGTGAAGAAGAAGCATATAATGTTGTGATAAGAGATACTAATAATGTTTCAGATATGACAGAAAAAATAATTCCTATTCCTGAAGGTACATTTCCTCCGTTTATAGAGGGTGCTGAAGAAGAAATTAAAAATTTATCATTAAATAAAGCAAAAGAAATCTATGGAAATGAAATTCCTGAAATTGTTCAAAATCAATTGGATAAAGAACTGAATTCAATTATAAAAAATGGATTTTCTGTTATGTATATAATTTCACAGAAATTGGTATGGAAATCTGTAAGCGATGGATATTTAGTTGGCTCAAGAGGTTCGGTAGGATCATCTTTTGTAGCGAATATGGTAGGAATAACAGAGGTTAATTCTCTTCCACCACATTACATATGCAAAAAATGTAAATTTTCTGAATTTATAACAGATGGAAGTGTGGGATGTGGATTTGATTTACCTGAAAAAACTTGTCCTAATTGTGGAAATAATCTAAAAAAAGATGGCTATGACATTCCCTTTGAAACATTTTTAGGATTTGATGGTGATAAAGAACCCGATATAGACTTGAATTTTTCAGGTGATTATCAGGCTGTTGCTCATAAATACACAGAAGAACTATTTGGAGAAGGACATGTTTATAGAGCTGGAACAATAGGTACAATTGCTGAGAAAACTGCATATGGATTTGTGAAAAATTATCTTGATGAAAAAGGTGTAATATCTACAAATGCAGAGATAAATAGATTGGTAAAGGGATGTACAGGAGTTAAAAGAACAACTGGACAGCATCCAGGCGGTATTATGATTGTGCCCCAGGATACAAATATTTATAAGTTTTGTCCCATACAAAGACCAGCTGATGATGTTAAATCAAACATAATTACAACTCACTTTGATTATCATTCAATAAGTGGTAAACTACTAAAACTTGATATTTTAGGTCATGATGATCCTACAGTTATTAGGATGTTGGAAGATTTGACTGGTGTTGATGCTACAAATATTGAAATTGGTGAAAAGAAAACTATGGGTATTTTTAGTAGTACAGAACCTTTAGGGATAAAGCCAGAACAAGTAAACAGTAAAGTTGGAACTTTTGCAATACCTGAATTTGGCACTAAATTTGTAAGACAAATGCTTGTTGATACAAACCCTAAAACATTTTCTGAACTGATTAGAATATCTGGATTATCTCATGGTACTGATGTTTGGTTAAACAATGCTCAGGATTTGGTGAGAAATGGTATAGCTAAACTTCCAGAAGTTATATGTACAAGGGATGATATTATGTTATATTTACTTCATGCAGGTTTAGAACCAAAAATGTCTTTTAAAATAATGGAAGATGTAAGAAAAGGTAAGGGTTTAAAAGAAGAGTATGAGGAACAAATGAAGTTAAATAATGTTCCAGATTGGTATATTCAATCATGCAAAAAAATTAAATATATGTTTCCAAAAGCCCATGCGGCAGCTTATGTTATGATGGCTTTTAGAATAGCTTGGTTTAAAGTTTATCATCCTCTGGCTTTCTATGTTACATATTATACGGTACGTGCAGATGATTTTGATGCAGAGATAATGATAAATGGAAAAGATTTAGTAGAGAGTAAAATAAAAGAATTTGAGCAATTAGGTAATAATATGAGTCAAAAGGAAAAAAATACTCTAACAATATTAGAGGTTGTCAATGAGATGTATGCTAGAAGTATAAAGTTTTTACCCATTGATTTATATAAATCTGAAGCTTCAAAATTTTTAATTGTTGATAATGCCATAAGACCTCCACTAAATTCACTCCAAGGCCTAGGAATTAATGCGGCAAAAAGTATATGTAATGAAAGAGAGAAGGGTGATTTTATTTCAATTGAGGATTTGAGAATAAAATCTAAGGTAAGTAAGACAGTAATAGAAATTCTTGAAAAAAATAAGTGTCTTTATAAATTACCTGAAACAAGTCAGGTATCATTTTTTCAACAAATGTGATTTTTATGTTTAAATTATATTGGAGAAGGGAATAGCTATAAAGATAGAATAAGATATTGATTAATATTTTGTATAATGATATAATACAGGTTAGATTATATCATATGTTGATTTAAGATATAAAGAGTGGGGTTTGAGCCCACTCTTTAGCATTGTTATTGGGATGTTTAAGGATGTCTCTAAGACATATCAAATTATCAATTAGAATAGTTTATTTGACAGAATTCCTTTTAAAAAAAGATTTATATTAAATAAATAATATACAAAGAACAGGTTTTATTTTAGTTGTTTGATTTATATTTGGAGGAGATTATGTGAAGAAAAAAATTGTTGAACTTACTTTTGAACTGGTTCAACCTATAACTTTAAAAAATAATTATGAACTGGTTGATGTTGAATATGTTAAAGAAGGTACAAATTGGTTTTTAAGAATTTTTATTGATAAAGAAGGTGGAATTAACTTAGATGATTGTCAAGTGGTAAGTGAGGAATTAAGCAATATACTAGATGAACTTGATCCCATTAAGGTACCATATCATTTGGAGGTTTCATCACCTGGACTTGATAGACCACTAAAATCAGAAAGAGATTTTATTAAATATAATGGTGAAGAAGTAGATGTTTTTTTATACAAAACTCATGAAGGAAAAAAAGTATATAGAGGACAATTACTAATGTTGAGAGATAATGTAGTACATATAAAAGATAGTGAAGGAATTGAATTTTCTTTTAATAAAGAGAAAATTTCAAAAGTTAAGAGAGTTTTTAAATTTTAGAGAGTTAATTAAAATATATATCAGGGAGGTATAAATGTAAATATGAGCGCTGAGTTGATTTATGCACTAGAGCTCCTGGAAAAAGAGAAAGGTGTAAATAAAGAAGTTCTTATAGAAGCTATAGAAGCATCTTTAATATCTGCTTATAAAAGAGATTTTGGATCTACACAGAATTTGAGAATTATGTTTGATAGAGAATCGGGAGATGTTAAGGTATTTACTTTAAAAACTGTAAAAGAGAATCCAGAAAATGATCAATACGAGATAACTTTAAAGGAAGCTAATAAAATAGATCCTAAACTTGAAGAAGAAGATACGGTTGAAATAGAAGTAACACCAAGAAAATTTGGAAGAATTGCAGCACAAACTGCAAAGCAAGTTGTTATTCAAAGGATAAGAGAAGCAGAAAGAGTAATAATTTTTGATGAATTTTCAAACAAAGAAAGTGAAATTGTTACAGGGATAATACAAAGATTTGAAAGAAAAAATATTATTGTAGATTTAGGAAAAGTTGAAGCAACTATTCCATTAACTGAGCAAACACCTGGAGAAAACTATAAGTTTAGTGACAGATTAAAGTGCTATATAACTGAAGTTAAAAAGACAACTAAAGGACCTTTAATAACTATTTCAAGAACACATCCAGGACTGGTTAAAAGGTTATTTGAACTTGAGGTTCCCGAAATTCATGATGGAACAGTTGAGATTAAAAGTATTTCAAGAGAGCCAGGATCTAGAACTAAGATTGCTGTATTTTCAAAAGATGAAAATGTAGATCCAGTAGGGGCATGTGTCGGACAAAAAGGGACAAGAGTACAGGCTATTGTAGATGAACTCAAGGGCGAAAAAATTGATATTATTAAGTGGAGTAGTAATGCCGAGGAGTATATTTTAAGTTCATTAAGTCCTGCAAAAGTTATAAGAGTAGATATTAATGAAGAAGAAAAGTCAGCAAGAGTTACAGTACCTGATTTTCAATTATCATTAGCAATTGGAAAAGAAGGACAAAATGCAAGACTTGCGGCTAAACTAACAAGCTGGAAAATTGATATAAAAAGTGAATCTCAACTAAGAGCTCGAATTGAACAGCAGTTGTTAAATTTTGATGGAGAATTTAAACCAGCAGAAAAATATGATCCTAATAGAGATGAGGAACTTTAATTTTATCAAAGTGAAATAGTAAAATAGATGTTGATTTTAAAAAGTAGAATGAAAATCTTGGTTTGAAGCTATTTGCTTTGATATGTTATAATAAAATTATCTTGCATACACATTATTTGATGAGTGTAATACAAGTATAATTGATTTTGATCTTAGGAGAACCTAAAAAATAACATCACATTATTTTCATATGAAAATTATTATAAATTAGGAATAATTAGAAAATGATGAAACAAATTGAATTACCAACTATGTGGTTCATTACTTGAGAGTAACAATTTATTTTTTGGATCCCTTATAAATATTTAAAATACTTAATTTGGATTGTAGTACTAATATACGTGTTTGAATACTCCTTAAGGGAGGGAGATAGTTGTGGTAAGGAAAAGAAAAATCCCAATGAGAATGTGTGTTGGATGTAATGAAATGAAAGTAAAAAAAGAATTAATTAGAATAGTTAAAAATAGTGAAGACGATATTTTTTTAGATACAACAGGTAAAAAGCATGGAAGAGGGGCATATTTGTGCAAAAGTTTAGAGTGCTTAGATATTGCTAGAAAGAATAAAAAGTTTGAAAAAGCTTTTCAGACCAAAATAGATTCGGATATATTTGAGGTGTTAATAGAACAATTGGAGGATATGAATGAATAAAGTGTATTCCTTTTTGAGTCTAATAGCTAGATCAAGGAATTTAGTTTCAGGAGGAGAATTGGTAGAGAAAAGTTTAAGACAAAAAAAAATATTTCTGGTTATACTAGCTGGAGATGCAAAAGATAATACGAAGAAAAGAATTAGTGATAAATGTGAGTATAATAAAATTAAAATATTAATTTTTGGTACAAAAAATTTTTTAGGAAAATATATTGGAAAGGAAGAGAGAGCGGTTATCGGTATTACAAACATCAATTTAGCAAAGAAATTATTTGAACTCATACAAGAGTATAACAATCAAAACGGGGGTGAGGCAATTGGGAAAAGTCAGAGTGTATGAATTGTCAAAACAATTAAATACAACAAGCAAGAGATTGATGGAGAAATTGAAAGAGATTAATATAATTGTGAAAAATCATATGAGTCTCTTAAAGGATGAGGAGTTAAATGCTTTATATGATCATATAGGTGTAATAAAACACGAAAGTGGAGAAAGTGAACAAACAGCTAAAACTAGAGTTAATAAAGCTGATCCCTCAAAAGTTATTGATAAAAAGACAGTTGACAAAAAAATTATTGATAAAAAAGAAGTTAAGGGTACTCCAAGAATAATTAGAAAGACAGAAATTTTTATAGATGATAATAAAAACACAAATGAGAAAGTTAAAAACAAAAAGAATAATAATTGGAAGAATAAAGATAGAAAGAAAAGCATTGTAAGAAGAACGGATGAAAATTCAGGGCTTAGAATGGGTTTTGCCAGAGATACAGGAAGAGAAACTATTAGGACTATAAAAAATGAAAAGGAAATATTAAAAGATACAAATAAAATGAATTTTGTTGAAAATAAAGTAGAAGATAAAACTAAAAATATTGAAAGTGTTGCAAAAAGTAATGAGGATGAAAAAAATCTTAGAAAAGATAATACGATTAACAAAAAAGCAACACAAACTGTTAATGAAACAGAATCAATAAAAAAGAGTTTTGATGAGAATAATTCAAAAACAACATTTGATAAATCAAATACAATGAAAAGTGAAGATAATAGAAATAAATTTAGAGATAATAAAGATAAAAGACCATATAGCAATAATACTCAAAATAGATCTAATACTCAAAATAGACCTAATACTCAAAATAGATCTAATGATCAAAATAGAACTAATAATCAAAATAGACCTAATGCTCAAAATAGGTCAAATACTCAGAATAGGCCTAATACTCAAAATAGGTCCAATAACCAGAATAGATATAATACTCAAAATAAAGATTTTGGAAATAGAGATAATAGAACTACAAGAGATAGTAATGACAACAGAGATAATAGACAAAGAAGTTTTAATAATAGAAGTACTCAAACAAGTGGGGCAAGTAATAGTAATAGACAAAATACTAGGTATGGTAGTAATCAAGGTAATAAACAAAGAAACTTTAATAAAACACAAAATAAACCTTTAGAAATTCCTAAGGCCGATTTAACTGTGGTAAAAAAAGATGAAAATAATCACATAAAAGTAGAACAAAGAAGAGAATTTCAAAACAAAGAAGCAGTTAAAGATTATAGAAAAGATGGTAGAAAAGATAATACAAAAAGAGAAATCGGAAAAGGTAATTTAAATAAAAATTCTAAATATAAGCCAAAAACTCAAAACATTGTTGGAGAAAAGAAGGGTGTTTCTGAGGTTCTGTCAGAAGAATTTGTGTTAAATGAGTTCTATAGTGATGATGGTTTTAAAAAATCTAAAAGATTAGGTAGAAATAAAAAAGATTTTAATAAAAAAGATTTTAATAAAAAAGAAATTCCAAAACCAAAAGTAGTTGTAATTACAGTACCAGAAATTTTAACTGTAAAGGAATTAGCTGAGAAGCTAAAGAAAACAGCCACTGAAGTTATAAAAAAATTGATGGGTTTAGGAGTAATGGCTACAGTAAATCAAGATATTGATTTTGACACAGCTACTGTAATTTCAGAGGAATTTGGTATTTCTGTAAAAAAAGAGATTATTGTAAATGAAGAGGATATACTATTTGATGATTCTGATGATGATGAAAAAGATTTAGAAACAAGACCACCTGTAGTAGTAGTGATGGGACATGTTGACCATGGTAAAACTTCTTTACTTGATTCAATAAGGGAAACAAATATTATTGAAAAAGAAGCAGGTGGTATAACTCAGCACATTGGAGCATATAGAGTATCTATTAATAATAGAATTATTACTTTCTTAGATACACCAGGTCATGAAGCTTTTACAGCTATGAGGGCAAGAGGCGCACAAGTTACTGATATAGCAATATTAGTGGTTGCTGCCGATGATGGAATAATGCCTCAAACTATTGAAGCAATTGATCATGCTAAAGCTGCTAATATAAGTGTAATTGTAGCAATTAATAAGATTGATAAAGAGGGAGCAAATCCTGATAAGGTTAAGCAAGATTTAACATCACATGGTTTAGTTCCAGAAGATTGGGGCGGAGATATTATTTGTGTACCAGTATCAGCTAAACAAAAATTGAATATAGATCAACTTTTGGAAATGGTTTTATTATCAGCTGATGTTCTGGAACTTAAAACTAATAAAAGTAAGCAAGCAAAAGGAACTGTAATTGAAGCAAAAATGGATAAAAACAGAGGTGCTGTTGCAACAATTTTGGTTCAAAGAGGTACATTAAAAGTAGGAGATTCTATTGTTACTGGTTCATTAGTAGGAAGAATAAGGGCAATGAGTGATGATCGAGGGAAAAAGGTTTTAAAAGCTGGACCTTCTACACCAGTTGAAATATTAGGATTACCTGAGGTTCCAGATGCGGGTGAATTATTCTATGCTGTTAAAGATGAAAAAATTGCAAGACAATTAGTAGAAAAGAGAAGAGTAAAAACAAGAGAAGAAACTCTAAGGTCTTCTTCGAAGGTTTCCTTGGATGATTTATTCCAAAAAATTAAAGATGGCGAAGTTAAAGATTTAAATATAATTATTAAAGCAGATGTTCAAGGCTCAGTTGAGGCTGTAAAACAGTCATTGGAAAAACTTACAAATGAAGAAGTTCGTATAAAAGTTATTCATGGCGGTGTTGGAACTATTACAGATTCAAATATAACTTTAGCTGAGGTTTCAAATGCTATAATAATTGGTTTTAATGTAAGGCCATCAACAGTTATTGCAGAAAAAGCAAAGAGTATCGGAGTAGATATAAGATTATATAGGGTAATATATAAGGCTATTGAGGATATTGAAGCAGCTATGAAGGGATTACTAGATCCTACATTTGCTGAAGTAGTTCAAGGACATACAGAGATAAGACAATTATTTAAAGTTTCTGGACTTGGGACAATTGGTGGATGTTATGTACAAGATGGTAAGATTCTTAGGAATTCTGATGTAAGAATTTTAAGAGATGGAATTATAGTACATGAAGGAAAACTTTCATCATTAAAAAGATTTAAAGATGACGCAAAAGAAGTATTACAAGGGTATGAATGTGGTTTACAGATTGATAGATTTAATGATATAAAAGAAGGAGATGTAGTTGAATCTTTTACAATGGAACAAGTTGAAAAATAATATTTTAAATGTTAAGTTGAAGAGTGGAAATAAATTAGTGTTTTCATTCTTCATTTTAGGTGATAGCCAAAAAATAAATCCACAGTTTTGAGCAATGAATTACATAGTTTTAGTGATTCTAATATCAGAAGAATGTGATAATGTTTTTTAGGCTATCATTAGTATAAAGCAAAATTGAGTTTAAGGTATTTAAAAAAATAAGAATAAGGTGAGATTAATGATAGATAGAACTACAAGAATCGCTGAAGAAATGAAAAAAGAAATTAGTGAAATAATAAGAAGTGAGTTAAAGGATCCAAGAATACCAAAAATGATAAGTGTGACAAATGTTGATTTAACAAAAGATTTAAGTCTTGCTAAAATTTATGTAAGTATTTATGGTAAGAAGGAAGAGAAAGAGGAAGCTATTATTGCATTAAAAAAGGCTTCAGGTTTTGTAAGAAGGGAAATAGCTCAAAGAATAAAAATAAGATATATACCTGAGATGAAATTTATTTTAGATGATTCAATAGAAAAAGGTTTTTATTTAACAGATTTAATAGACAGAACAATGAAAAAAGACTAAAGATATTAATATGAAATGAGGCAAAATAATGGATAATGTAGTAAGAGAAATAAGGAAATCAAAAAAAATTGCTATAATACCACATATATCTGCAGATGGTGATGCTTTGGGTTCATCTTTTGGAATTGCTCTAGCTCTTAAGAAAATTAATAAATCTGTTGATGTTTTTTTAGAAGAAGATATTCCTCAAGTTTACAATTTTTTGCCTGGAAAAGAATTGGAAAAAGAATTTAAATATGAAAGTGGATTTTATGATCTTGTGATTGCAATTGATTCAGGTGATGTAAAAAGACTTGGAGCAAGATCAGAATTATTTGAAAGAGGTATTAAAACTATCAATATTGATCATCATGAAACTAATACTTTTTTTGGTTTTCATAATTGGATAGAGAAAAAAGCATCTTCTGTGGGAGAAATGATATATAAATTATTAAAAGAATTGAACATTGAATTAGACAAGGAAATTTCAACTTGTTTATATGTAGCAATATCAGCTGATACAGGAGGATTTAGATTTAGTAATACAACTGCTTATACACATAAAATAATATCTGAACTTGTATCATTTGGAATTGATATAGCTGATATATCAAGAAAAATATTTGATAGTATATCTTTTTCAAAACTTATTTTAATGAGTAGGGCTATAAATAATACAGAAATAATTGAAAAAGGGAAAGTTTCAATAATTACTTTGAAGGATAAAGAAACAAATATAAAAGGTTTAAGGAATGAGGATTATGATGGAATAATTAATATTGGCAGGAATTTACATGGAGTTGAAGTTTGTATTTTGTTTAGGGAATTACTTAATAAAGAAATAAAAATAAATTTTAGATCTAATTATTATGTTGATGTTGCAAAAATAGCAAATATGTACAAAGGTGGAGGACATAAAAGAGCAGCTGGTTGTATACAAAAGGGGAAGTTGGAAGAAGTTAAGAAGTGGGTCTTAGAAGATATCATAAAGGAAATCTAAATATGGGATAACTTAAAAAAATAACATGTTTTTTTCGTCTGATAATCACTAATTTCATGTGGTTTATTACTTGAAATCAATACTTATTTTTTGATATCCTATAGTAATAATTTAAAGTGAGACATGATATGAATAAAAAAGAATATAATTGTATACTAAATGTTTTAAAACCGCCTGGAATGACATCATTTGATGTTGTTGGGTATTTAAGAAAACTAACAAAAATAAAAAAGATAGGTCATACAGGAACATTAGATCCTATGGCTGTTGGTGTATTAACTATATGCATTGGAAAAGCTACTAAGTTATTAGAAGTTTTAGTAGATAAGGATAAAGTATATAAAGTTGAAATGAAATTAGGTGAATCTACTGATACTCAAGATGCAGAAGGATGTATAATAGAAGAAAAATCTATAGACAAAATAGATGAAAATACGATAATAAAAGTGCTTGAGTCATTTGTTGGAATATATAATCAAATTCCACCTATGTATTCTGCCATAAAAATTAATGGTAAAAGACTATATGAACTTGCAAGAAAAGGAATTGAAATTGAAAGAAAATCTAGAAAAATTGAAATTAGAAAAATTGATTTAATAAATATTAATAAAAACATTGTAAAATTTGATGTTGAGTGTTCTAAGGGGACATATATAAGAACTTTATGCCATGACATAGGTGAAAAACTTGGATGTGGTGCCCATATGAATTTTTTGCTCAGAACGAGATCAGGCAAGTTTAGAATCGAAGATTCATATACATTGCAAGAAATTGAAGATCATATTAAAAATAATAATTTTGATAAGATTAAATATAGTATGGAAGAGTGTTTTTCTGATAGTTATAAAATAATTTTAAATGCAAATGAAGAAAAAAAATTTATAAATGGAGAATTTATAAATTATTATCTAGAAATGAATTCGAAAGAATTGAAAAAAATACCTGTATTTAACAATGAAAATAAACTTATTGGGTTGGGTAAATTTACAAGTAAAAATAGTACTGTTTATCTAAGACCTGATAAGGTAATATAAATAAGGTAATATAAATAAGGATATTAAAAAATATACTCTTATTTTCGAGTATGAGTTCCTAGAATTTAAGCGAACTTTAGAAGAAAAGAATTTGATATTATTTTTTGGTTATTTTAGTAAGTAAGAGTAAGATTAGGGGTTTATAGATGCAGACAATTAAAAAAAATGATTTGAAATATTTGAATTTTTCAAAGGGAATTGGACTAGGTAATTTTGATGGCTTACATTTAGGTCATATGACTTTGATAAATACGCTTATTGATCAATCAATATCAATGGGAATAAAATCTATGGTGTATACTTTTTTTGATCATCCTGAAAATGTAATTAATAAAAATACAATTATTCCTAATATCATTAACAAAGAAACTAAAATAGATGTTTTAACTAAAACAAACTTGGACTATTTGTTTTTTGAAGAGTTTGATGAAGAGTTTTCGAAAATTAGTCCTGAAAGATTTATTGAGGAAATACTTATAAAAAGATTAAGGGCTAAAATTATTGTAGTTGGTTTAGATTACAATTTTGGATATAAAGGTAAAGGGAATGTTGAAATGATGAAATCATATTCTGAAAAATATGATTTTAAGTTAATTATTATTCCGCCTGTTCGATATAGGGATGAAATAATAAGTAGTACATTGATAAGAGATTCTGTTAGAAAAGGTAATATGAAAAGAGCGTATAGTTTTTTGGGAAGATATTTTTCAATAAAAGGTATAGTAATTCATGGTAAGAGTATAGGAAGAAAATTAGGTTTTCCAACAGCTAATATTTTATCAAATAAAAATATAGTTCCACCAAAGTTTGGAGTTTATTTTACAAAAACATTATTAAATGGCAAAATGTACAAAAGTATAACTAATGTTGGAATTAATCCTACGTTTAAAGATAGGGAGTTTTCAATCGAAACTTTTATATTTGATTTTAATAATGATATATATGGTGAAAGTATAGAAATTATTTTTATTGAAATGATAAGAGACGAAATTAAATTTAAGAATAAAGATCAATTGATAAAGCAAATTAAAATTGATGTTGATAAAGTCAAAGATTACTAAGGGATATCCAAAATAAAAACAGGAGGAATTAATTTTAATGATTCAACAATTTAAAGAAAATAAAGATAAAGTATTTGATGAGAATGGTATAGAACTTTATACTGTAAGAACAGATAAGTTTAAAACAGGCAGTATAAATATTTTTTTTGTTGATAATTTAAATAAATCTAATGTTACAAAAAATGTATTAGTATCTAATTTATTAAAAAGAGGTAGTAATAATTTAAAGAGCATAAAAGAAATTAATTTAAAGTTGGAAGAATTGTATGGTGCTTATTTTGAATGTAGTATAATTAAAAAAGGCGAATGGCAGATTATGCAATTTTATATAGATTATATTAATACTACGTATTTAAATAAAAATGAAAATATCTTTGATGAAATTCTAGAATTTCTTTTTGATATAATTTTAAATCCCTATACAAAAAATAGTATTTTTAGAGAAGATTTTTTTAGTGGGGAAAAAGAAAATATAAAGAGAAGAATAGATAGTAGGATAAATGATAAGTTAGGTTATTCAATGGATAGATGTATTGAAGAAATGTGTAAAGATGAACCATATTCCATATATGAATATGGTATTAAAGAAGATTTAGATAAATTATCAGAAAAAGATGTTTTTGATTATTATAAGAATTATTTTATAAAGCAATTACCTATTAAGGTTTTTCTTTCAGGTGAATTTGATGAACTAAATATTAATAAATTAATTTTAAAATTAAAAAATATCAAAAGAGATAAGATTATTAAACTTAATAAACCTATTAATAGTATTAATATTAAGAAAGTAAGAGAAATAAACGAATATTTTGATGTTAATCAAGGTAAATTAGCTATGGGATTTAGGATGGATACAGATTATTTTAATGATGATTATAAAAGTTTTGTTTTATATAATAGTATTTTGGGAGGCGGTATACATTCCAAACTTTTTACTAATGTAAGAGAAAAAGAAAGTCTTGCTTATTATACAGGTTCAAGAATAGACAAATATAAATCCTTGCAGCTTATAACAAGTGGAATAGATATAGATAAGAAGGAAAAAGCATATATATTAATTATGAAACAGATAGAAAACATGAAAAATGGTGAAATAAGTGACTATGAATATAATGCAGCAATAAAATCTATTGAGACATCTTACAATTATTTAAAGGATACACAATATAGTTTAATAGACTTTTATTTAAGTCAGGTTTTGCTTAATAATGATAAAAAAATAGATGAAATAGTAAATGAAATTAAAACAACTAAAAAAGAAGATATAAAAAAAGCAGCTCAAAAAATATATTTAGACACAATATATTTTTTAAAATCTAAATGATATTTAAAAATATATTGAATTTTTCTACAACATATGATTCTTTGAAAATCATTAAATAATTAAGATTGGGGTTGTTATATTGGATAGAATTAAAAGATATAAATATGAAAAAATAAATGAAGAAGTTTTAATATATACACATAGCAGTGGTTTAAACATAAATTATATACCTAAAAAAGGTTATTTGAAAAAGTATGCAACATTTTCAACTCATTTTGGATCAATAAATAATAGTTTTAAAGTTAATAATGAAAACAGTATAAAGGTTCCAGATGGAGTAGCTCATTTTTTAGAACATAAATTGTTTGAACAAGAATATGGAGATGTAATGGATAAGTTTTCAATATTAGGTGCTGATCCAAATGCATATACAAGTTTTTCTAGAACTACATATTTATTTTCTTGTGTGGATAATTTTTTTGAAAACTATGAATTATTATTAAATTTTGTTCAGCATCTATATTTAACAGACAAAAGTATAGAAAAAGAAAAAGGAATAATTGCTCAGGAAATTAAAATGTATAGAGATAATCCTCACTGGAGGTTATTTTTTAATTTGTTAGAGGGATTATATATTAATCACCCTGTTAAAATTGATATTGCAGGAACGGTAGAAAGTATAAATAGAATAAACAAAGATATACTTTATAAGTGTTATAATTCATTTTATAATTTATCTAATATGGTAATTACAATTGTTGGAGATCTAGATTTTGAGAAAATTATTGAATATTCAGAAGCTAATTTAAAAACTAAAAATGACCATTATATATTAGAAAATATATATCCAAAGGAACCAAAAGATATTAATAAAATAAAAATTGAAGAAAATTTAGATGTTTCATCACCTATATTTCAATTAGGGTTTAAAGAAACTGAATTACCAAGAATTGGCAAGGGAAGTATTATTTATGAAATGGGAATAAGTATTTTGCAAGAAATTATTTTTGGTAAAAGTTCAGAGTTTTATAACGAAATGTATGAAAAGAATCTATTGGATAATTCTTTTTTGTATGATTATACAGTTGAAAAAGAATTTGCTTTTTCAACATTAGGAGGAGAATCAAAAAACCCTGAACTTGTAAGAGATAGTGTTGTTAGTTTAATTAAAAAACTAAAAAAGAACAGAATAAGCAGAGAAGATTTTAATAGAACGAAAAAAGCGTATTATGGAAAAATAGTTAAAAACTTGAATTCAATTGAAAAAATTGCCAGCATGTTTAATTTAGTATATTTTAGAGACATTAATATGTTTGATTATTATGAATTGTATGATAAAATTACATATGAATTGATAAATGATGTATTAGACTTACATTTTGATGAAAATAAAATAGTGTTATCTTTAGTTAAAAATAAATCATGATAACCAAATAACTTATTCATATAACTATTCTCATTAAAATACTAAGGGATATCCAAAAATAAATCTATATTTCAAAATATGAAGCATACTTGATGGTCGTTCCATTGCTTGTCAATGAAACCTAATATTAGCGATTTTCAGATTTAAGAATGTGATACTTTTTGGTTATTTTGTAGTATCAAACAATGAATGAAATATTTAAGGAAGTGAATAAATGGATTATGTCGAATTCCCCAATTTTGGAGGACTTAAAATTGATATTGATAGAGTAGCTTTAAAACTATTTAATATCTCTATTTATTGGTATGGTGTAATAATTGCCTTAGCTTTTTTAATAGGTGTTTTACTTTCAATAAAAAAAAGTAAAATGTACAAAATCGTTCCTGATCATATAATTGATATTTTGCTTTATGCAACACCAGTTGCCATTATTTGTGCAAGATTATACTATGTTATATTTAATGCAAGTGAGTTTGACAGCTTTTCAGATATAATAAATATAAGATCAGGAGGACTTGCTATATTTGGCGGGATTATAGGAGCTTTTATAACAGCTATAGTTTTATGTAGAATAAAAAAAATAGATGCTTATTCAATGTTTGATTTAATTGCACCATATTTAGCTTTATCTCAAGCAATAGGCAGATGGGGAAATTTTATTAATCAAGAGGCTTTTGGTTCTAACACTAATTTGCCCTGGGGTATGACAGGAAATAGCATAAAAAATCAACTAACTGTGATGAGAGATAGTGGAATAGAAATTGAACCAAATTTACCAGTACATCCTACTTTTTTATATGAATCTATATGGAATGTTATGGTTTTTATTTTACTAATTAACTTCAGAAAAAAATTCAAACAAAAAGGTGCTATAATATTTTTGTACATGATTTTATATGGAATAGGAAGATTTTTCATTGAAGGTTTAAGAATGGATAGTTTAATGTTGGGGAATTTTAGAATTTCACAATTACTATCATTTGTTTTTGTTCTAGTATTTGGAATAATATTTTATAAAAAAATAATTAAGAGTGAAGATACAGAAACTTATGAATATTAAAATAAATAATTTGTTTTTCTCGTCTTAAAATCTTTTAAGGAGAACCTAAAAAATAATACCAAATTCTTTTCGTCTGAAGTTCGCTTAAATCATGCGAATTCATACTAGAGAATTAGAGTTTATTTTTT
>JBDMZA010000482.1:0-3170 GCA_039770155.1 Clostridiales bacterium | reverse complement strand
GAAGTATTTTTTTCTTTTTTATTTGGTGTATTTGTAGTATTTATTGCATTGCTTTTATTATCTGTTTTATTAATAGATAAAGAATTATTTTTTTTGATTAGTTCATCATTTTTATCATTTTTATTATTAAAAAATAAAATTGTAAAAATAAAACTTAAAATTAATAATGTGATCAAACTTCCAAATATAATTTTAAGTTTTTTATTTGATTTTTCATTTTTATTTAGATAATTTAAATTGTTTGAATTGCTAAATATATCAACTGTACCATCTTTTTCTAGTGTTTCAGTATCATCAATTGTATTTTCTGATAAAACAATATTTGTAGTATTAGAATTAATAAATTCAGAATCTGATTTTTTTAGACAATATTCAAGATCCTTTTTCAATTCTTGTACAGTTTGATATCTTTCAGTTGCATTAAATGCACATGCTTTTAATATAATTTTTGAAAGTCCAATACTAGCATTTGATGGTGGTTTTAAGTCTTTATCGGAAATTCTTGATAGATAAGCTTTTTCAATTTCAGTTAAGGTTATTTTTGCTGGAGGTTTTGGTAAAAATGGTAATCTACCATTATTTAAAAGTTTGTATAAAACCTTTCTAAGAATAATTTAAAAATCCAAACTTCCTTGCTCTGAAATTCAAATGATAAATTTATAAAAATCTTGATTACTACTAATTGACAAATAATTCTTTAATGCTTATAATAACGCTATACCACATAGGGGTGTTTATAAATTTTAAGGAGGAAAAATACTGTGCCAATCTATTCCGTTCCATTATCAGATGAACTAATTTTAAAAAAAGTTTTTAATTCAAAAAAAATTCTTATAATTGGATGTGGCGCTTGTGCAAATATAAGTTGTAACATTCATAATAATAAAAATGAACCTGCATTTAAATTTTTCATGAAACCAATTTCCATTCACAAAGAAATCTCAAGATTAAGTTTATTACTTAGCAATAAAAATTATGAAGTTGATTATTTAACATTAATGGGACTATGTACTGACTCAAATAGCAAGCAAAAGAAAATCTTAACCAAAGTAAAAAACGCGGATACAATCATTGTTATGAGTTGTACCGCAGGAAAAAATACAATACTTAGCACAATAAAAAACAAACATGTCATTCATGGAATGAAAGTTAAAGGATTTATTTCTATTAGACTAAAAAGAACTGGTATTAATACATATGTAAAGCTCTTAAATGACAATGTCACAAAACAAATCTGATATATTAAAGGCATTTTCAGAAAAAAAGTTGTCTTATGAAATTTTTGATTATGCCTTATCCCCTTATATTTACTCTACTATTATATTCGTTGGAATTTCATTCACTCCAGAATATGAAATTCCAAATCCAAAAGAAATATTACCATTGGCTTGTATCATTTCATTCCAACTCATATTCGAAACAGTTACATCTGAACCTATCTGAGTATATTGACCATTCCATAAATTTGTTATTTGTTGGTTTCCTGTAAATGTCCATCTAATTGACCAACCAGAAATATTTCTTGATGTTTTATTAAATAATGTTACACTACAATTCGCACCCATACCCCAATCATTTGTGATTTCATACTCAGCAACTAACTCATCGTCTGCTAAATTAGTTGGCTCATATGAAGAGACTTCAGTTTCAACAGTTGGTGTTATTGTTTCTGCAACTATTTCATTCAAATATCCTCTATTCTTCAAATCCTCCGAAAAAATTCTTGCTAATTCATTAGCACCATAGCGGTTTGGATGCAAAGTATCTCCAGACATATACAAATTAAGTGTTGCAAATTGGCCAATCGAAGTAAAATATACAGAACTCAAAACATTTAAATCCACTAGTACAACATTTTCTTCATTTGCCAATGCAACAGTAGAATTTCTATACCACCTGTTAATTGAGGTGTGGACATTTTCTGAATTAAAATCTGTTGCACGACCTTGAGGTGTTGATAATACAATTTCAGCACCTGTACTTTTTGCTTTAACAACCATCTCACGCATTATTTCTTTAAATTCTGCTTCAGTAGTTGCATTTTTTTCAGCAGTATCATTAATGCCAAATTGAAGAATAAAATAATCACCTCTTTTTAGATATTTCATTATAGCTTCAAATTGACCATCATCTTTAAATCCCCTTGCAAATTGACCTCCCGAAGACATATTTCTAACCTGATATTTATCTAAATCAACATAATTACTAAGCATTTGACCCCAACCAGCTTGAATACTAGTATCCAGTGGATAATAATTACAAACTGTTGAGTCACCACCAATATATATAGTTTTATTTGTTGCTGTATTTGATGATAATCTATTTATTTCTAGTGAACTTAATGTAAATGCTGTACCAGATTTTCCTTCAGTAACCAAAATATTTAGTTGCCCATCGGTAATTGGTATTTGAAAAGTATCTTTAGCATTATTACCAGTTAAATTAATTATTTGATATACACCTTCTGCTGAAACACTTGCTCTTGAAATATTCCCCAGTACTACCTTTACCTCATACAGTCCATTTTGAAGATCAACATTAAATGTGTTATTACTTTTTATACCAAATGTCAAAAATTGAACAGCATCACTTTCTACTCCTGAACCTGATGCTGAAACATCTTTCATGTTTTGTGGTGTATTAAATCCATAACCATCTGATGAATTATAAGCTTTTGATGCATTAACACCTATATATCCACTTTTCACTCCACTGTTTCCAAAATCAAACTTATAATTCTCAACTGCAGCATTTAAGTTAAGGCTCGCCAACAAGAAAATTCCAAAAACTAAAACACATATGCATAGAATTAATACTTTTTTCAAGATGAAACACCCCTCCCATTAAATATAAAATTATTCGGAATAGCAAAAAAACAACTTGAATTATTAATTAATTCTGTTATACTTTTTTGATTATTCCTAAATTATAAAGTTACTAATTATAATCTAATTTTTACTAATAGTCCTATAATTAATAGCTATATTTTTTCTTCAGGAAGTATTTTTAAATTGTGTATTTCAAAATCGAAATCTTATTTTATTCTATGATTAAGTTGCAATGTTTCTTACTTGAGAACCTATTTATAAAAAGATTTTATAATTAAGAATTGGTTTTATAATTAAATAATTTATTAAATATTTATTATATTTTAAACATAAAAACTAGTT
>JBDMZA010000481.1:0-8158 GCA_039770155.1 Clostridiales bacterium | reverse complement strand
ATTAGAAACTTTGTTAAATTTAAAAAATCAATTTGAGAAAAATATAAAGAATGAGTTGGGTAAAGAAATCCAAAAATTAGAAAAAGAGAAAAAAATAATGGATAATTATTTAAAAGAGAAAGATAATTATTTGAATGTATACAATAATAAACTAAATTCTATGGTTGAAGTACGTTATATTAGAGAAATGAGTGAGTATTTAATTCAGTTAAAAAAAAGGATTGAATTTCAAAAAAAAACTATTAATAAATTTGAAAAAAGTGTCGATATAATTAGAGTAAAGTTAATTAAGATTGTTAGAGAGAAAAAAATGTTGGAAAAACTTAAGGAAAAAGAATTTGAAAAATACAATAAAGAAGAATTAAAAGTAGAACAAAAGTTAAATGATGAGATAGCATCATATAAACATATTGATAAAATAAACAATTGAGAGAGAAAACTATGGCTAAAAAAAAGAAAAAGACTAACAAAAAGACTAATTCGGCTCAGGATGTTCAAGGCCTTGAAACGCAAGGAAGCGTTGAAAGTAGTGATAAAACAAGCAAATCGTTTTACATACTAGCGTTTCTATCAGCTATATTCATAATGATAGCTGTACCGTTTGGGGCTTTTTATATTGCGATTAGTTATAATGTAAAAGGAATTAGAGATACATATCAAGATGATATAAAGAAAATACCATTGCTAAATTTTGCGTTAGGAGAGGTACCAGACCCAGAAGATCCTTCAAAATTAACAATTGAAGAATTAAGAGAATATTATGTGAATTATAAAAAGAAAAATGAGAAATTAGAAGCAGAAGCAAAAGAAAAAGATAAAGAAATTGACAAACTAAAGAAGGAAAGTAAGGAATCAAAAGAATTAGAAGGTGAATTAACAAAAGCAGAGAATGAAAATAAAAAACTGGAAGCTAAAACAAAAAAGATAAAAACAGATTATGATACTAAGAAAAAAGAGCTAGTAGATGAAAAAAAAGAAATAGATAATCTTATAGCTACAGGTGATAAAGAAGGTTTCAAAGAGTACTTTGAAAAAGTAGACAGTAAAAATGCAGAAGAGATTTATGAAAAAATAAAGGCTACTGAAATTGAGGATAAAGAAGCTAAAGAATTTGCGAATACATATGAACAAATGGATGCAGATGCAGTGGCTAAAATTTTTGAGACAATGGGAGATAATAAGATAAATCTTATTACGGATTTATTGAAGTTTATGGAAAAAGAAAGTACAGGAGAAATTTTAGGTGCTATGGATGAGGTTTTAGCTGCTAAAATAACAGAAAAACTTGCAAATGAATATATGTATAAGCTAAATTAAAATTATCAATATATGTTAAGGAGGTGAGTTAAGTGATAGAAAAATTAATAGTAAAAGATATTTTGAATTTAACAGGTACAAGAGATAAAAAATTTGACAAAATGAACTTAGGAAAAAAAGATGATTTTGAAAGTTACATCAAGAAGGAATATATAAGTAATCAAAAGAAAAAAATGAAAAAAAATTACAATAAAGATAATTTGAAAAATGATAGTAATATTGAAAAAAGTAGTTTAAAAGAAGAAAAAGAAAATAAAATGAATATTACAAGAGATAAAATTAGTAATAAAAATAAAGAAGAAAATATTGAATCTAAAAGTAAAATTACAAATGAAGAAAGTAAATATAAAAACTCAAAAAGTATTAAAAAAGATAAATTTAAAAATGATAATATTAAGGGTAAAAATACTAATGAGTATAATGAAGATGAAATTGCTACAGAAGATGAAATTAGTGAAAAAATTATTGATGAGAATATTAATTATATACTTACAGATGATATTGAAAAAAATAGTATTACAAAGGATTATATTAAATATAATACAAATGATGATATTGAAAATAAAAAAACAAGTGAGATTATTGGTAAACTTGAATTAACAGAAGATAATTTAAATGATAAACCAATTAATGAGAATTTAAAATATAAAGTCACAAAAGAAGTGATAAAGTATAAAATTACTGAAGAAGAGATAAAAAATAACGGAAATAAACTTATGATTAATAAGAATAATCATGCTAGTAAAATAACAAATAAGACTCAATTTAATAATACAGAAGATGAAAAGATTTCTGAATATGAGAATGAATTAATAAATATATTAGAAAATGTATTAGAATTACCTGTAGGGACTATAAATAATGAATTACAAAAGATTGATTTTAGTGACTTAACTTTTGATAAAAATAACGATGAAAATAATGATAAAAATGATTTAATTAGTGAACTGACGGATAAAATAGGAAATACATATAAATTAACTGATGATGAAAAATCAGAAATTAAAAAAATAATTTTACAAATTGATAAAGTTATTAAATACACAAATAGTAATAAATTTGACTTAACAGATTATAAAATTGATACATCCTTAGATGAAAATATTAAAGAAGAGACTACAGAAGTTAAAAACTATATAAATTCAGATAAACATAATAATATTTTATCTGCTGAAAAAACAGAAGAAGTTAAATTAGAATTTAAATTAAATGAAGGTAAAAAATCTGATACAAATGAATCATCTCAAATAAGGAAAACTGATAATCTAAGTCATCAGAAAAATAAAGAATTTGATACAAAAAAACAAGTAACGAAAGAAAATTATAATTTCAAAAAAACAGAAAACTTAATTGTAGATGATATTGAACTACTAAAAGATGAAAAAAATGGTAAAAGTTTAACGAAAGATGAAAAGTTAACGGATGATACTAAAATAAATTTAATTAAAGATAAAATTTTAAATGTATCAAAAGATAATACAAAAGCAAATGGTATAAAAAACATTGATATTAAAACAAGTGACATAAAAAATATTCATACTAAAGTTAATAGTAACATTGATGATTTACAAGAAGAAAAGATTGAAGAGAATACAGATGAAAAAGAGAATTTGATTTATAAACTCAAATCAGATGATCTTGAGAATGAAGATGTTATAACTAAAGAAAATACAAGCAAAATAAAAAAGGTTACAGTAGAAAAAGTTAATCTGGAAGATAATGAAGGAGAAGAAATTAAAAAATTAGACAGCAATAATGGCAATAGCAAAAATTCACAAAATAATTTGAAAGATAATTCTGATGATAAAAAATTTAAAGATATTTACAAAATAAATAAAAATGAAAACAAAGAGGATAAAAGTGTTAGCAGTGAAGATTTTTCAAAGATAAATATTACTAATAATTACAATAATGATAAAGATATAATAACAGTAATGAATAAAACTAATAAAGAGCAAGTTGTACAAAAGAGTGATATTTTAAATCAATTAGTTGAAAGTACAAAAGTTATGGTAACAGAAGATAAATCAGAAATAGTAATCAGCTTAAAACCAGAAGCTTTGGGTAAACTGACATTAAAAGTAATAACTGAAAATGGAATTGTTATGGCAAAGTTTGCAGCAGAGAGTCAACAGGTAAAAGAGATTATAGAATCGAATATGCAAATTTTAAAAGATTCCCTTGAAAAACAAGGACTATCAATTGAAGGATTTAGTGTATCAGTAAATGATCAGTCTAAGAAAAATCAAAACTTTGAAAAACAACAGGAAGAAAAGAAAAAAAATACAAAACAAATGATGAATTATGAAAATAGTATAAAAATCGATAAAATGAATAAAAATACAAATATGATTAATCCATATACTATAAGTCAAAGTCAAATAAATTTTACAGCTTAGGTAAGAGTCAAAGTGAAAGGGGTTTTATAAATGTCAATATCATCAATCAGTAATCAAAAAACAATACAAGAAATAATAGATTCTTCATCAACCCCAGATGGAAAAGATTCAAGAAATACAGGAGAATTAGGTAAAGATCAATTTATAACACTTTTAATAACACAATTGCAACATCAAGATCCTTTGAATCCTGTTGATGATAAAGAATTTGTTAGTCAAATGGCTCAATTTACGTCTTTGGAACAAATGCAAAATTTAAATGCTAGTTTTTCTGCAAATAAAGCATTTTCACTTTTGGGTAAATATGTTAAAGCGACTATTGAAGAAAATGATACTGAAAGGAAAGTTGAAGGTTATGCTGAAAATGTTATTATTGAAAACAATACAGCTTATGTAATTGTAGATGATAATAAGGTTTCAATGGAAAGTATAACAGATGTGTCTAATTCTAATACTGTAAATACTTCAGATATTTCCAAATATTCAAATTTAATTGATAAAAATGTAAGAGGTAGAGTATCAGGAGAAAATACTGATAAATATGTTAATGTTAGTGGGAATGTTAGAAGTATAGAAAAGAATTTGGATGGAGAATATGCTATTATTGATGGAGCACAGCTACAAATAGTTGATGTTGTTACTACATTAGATGTAACAAATCAAGAATATCTAAATAATTATTTGCAGCAAAATGTAGGAAATGAAATTGAATTAGAGGTTAAAGACGGATTAACAGGTTCAAAAATACCAGTAAAAGGAATACTTCAAGATTTTGCAGTAGATGAAAACGGTATAATGTGGGGTAGATTAGACAATTTGAAGATGTTAATTGGTGATATTGAAAAAATTGAAAATTCTTAATCATTTGACATTAAATAAGGGGTAAGGCTTATGATTGTAAATGGAAAAATAATTAATAGAAATGTACCGATAGATAAATTTAATAAAAATACTAAAAATATAAATAAGAATAATAAAACATCAGAAAATAATTTTGGTGATATATTAAATAACAAATTAAATAGCAATCAAGAGATAAAAATATCTAAACATGCTGAGATAAGAATGAAAGAAAGACAGATAGATTTGACTGATAAACTGAAAGATAAAATTAATAATTCTATTGAACGAGCAAATAAAAAAGGTGTAAAAGATTCATTAGTGATTGTAGAAGACAGTGGGTTTATTGTCAATGTTAAAAGTAAAACAGTAATTACAGCTTTTAGCAGTAATGAATTAAAGGAAAGTGTTTTTACAAATATTGATGGAGCTGTTATAAGCGAATAAATTGAACAGCTGGACCCTTATGGGAGGCTGTATGTTCTTGAATGATTGATAGAACAATATATGAAGATGTGGTGTAAGGCAGAATCAAAAATTTCATAAGACAATTTTTTTTTTCTGAAAATATCGATGGTTTAACGAATTTTCAAAAAAAGTTGACTAGTTTATTTTTTGATTCTGCCTAATTCAAATAGAAATACACCACAATAAGGGGGAAATGCATTATGATGAGATCTATGTTTTCAGGTGTATCTGGTATTATTGCACATCAAACTAAAATGGATGTTATAGGAAATAATATATCAAATGTTAATACATTAGGATTCAAAGCAAGTAGAGTAACTTTCCAAGAAGTTTTTAGTCAAACACTTAGGGGATCAGGTGCTCCAGATGCAGCAACAGGTAGAGGTGGAACAAATCCAATGCAGGTAGGATTAGGAATTTCGGTTTCAGCAGTTGATACTATTTCATCGAGAGGTAGTTCTCAAAGATCTGATAATCCTACTGATGTTTCTATAAATGGGGATGGTTTTTTTGTAGTAAAAGGTACATCAGATTCAGGTTATAACTTTACACGAGCTGGTAATTTTACACTAGATAAAACAGGTAATTTGGTAACATCAGGTGGTTTAAATGTATATGGATGGCAAGACTATGGCGGAACTGCAGGAGATAATGGAACTTTTAACTTTGATACTGAAAAACTGGTTGAACCAATTAATTTATATTCTGATTCATATAATGGAAACAAGAAAGTTATAAATGCTGTATCTACAACCTTAGCAGAATTTTCAGGAAATCTAAGATCGACTATAGAAACTCCTACTGAGTCAGATGGTGAATATTATAGAGAAGATAATATTGCTTATACTATACCTTATACTGCATATGATTCATTGGGGAATGCAAATAAAGTAAGCATTGATTTTTGGAAGACTCCACAGACATCTACAGCACCTCTTACAGGTGCATGGACAGTATATAATAGTGTTACTGATGTTTATGATGTTTCGGCTGACCCAACTATAGCAGATCCTGAAACTGATGGCTTTTTTTATCAAAATTCAGATGGAGATCCTGTTAATGTTGATGGATTAACTGATGTTGAAATTAATGCTCTTGGTTTAAATAAAATTTTAGTAGTTAATCCTGATGTAGATTCAGGTACATGGAAAAAATATGATATTACAACTGGAAGTTATATTGCAGCTGATGATCCTATTAGTACTACATGGCATTGGGAACTTGATGGGGGATCAGATATAGAATCATCTAATTCAGGAGAGTTGACATTTTATAGTAATGGAGAAACTTTTTATTATATTAATTCAAGTAGTGAACCTATTAATGTAGATGGATTAACTCAGCAAGAAATAAATGAACTTGGATTGATAAGA
This sequence comes from Clostridiales bacterium, assembly GCA_039770155.1. Taxonomy (GTDB): domain Bacteria; phylum Bacillota; class Clostridia; order Acetivibrionales; family JBDMZA01; genus JBDMZA01. The sequence continues at coordinate 1,761 of JBDMZA010000481.1, read as the reverse complement.
AAATATCCAAATTCTACATCTCCAGATATTTTATTGGGTCAGGCAAATAATAATGAAAATGGAGCTCAAGATATAGAAATGGAATTAAATTTTGATAAAGTAACTCAGTTTGCTTCAGATTCTTCTGCAAAAACAGCAAATTTAGATGGTTATCCCAGTGGAACATTAGTGACATTTAGTATAGCTGGCGATGGAATATTAACAGGCATATATAGTAATGGTCAACAACAACCACTTGGTATGATTGGTTTAGCAAGTTTTCAAAATCCTGCAGGATTACAAAAAGTTGGAGAAAACTTATATATTCCTACAACAAATTCGGGCGATTTTGAAAATGGTTACAAACCTGGATCAGAAGGAGTTGGAGATTTGAATCCTGGGACTCTTGAAATGTCTAATGTAGACTTGTCAAAAGAGTTTACTGATATGATTGTTACACAGAGAGGATTTCAAGCTAATGGTAAAATTATAACAACTTCTGATGAAATGCTACAAGAATTGGTTAATCTGAAAAGATAATTTAATAGGTAATTAAAGCAAATAATACAAAATTGTATTATTTGCTTTAATTGTGTATAAGGAATATTAAAATTGAGATTGTTTTGAAATAACATATAATTATAAGTATGAAAAAAATGTGAAATAACATCAAATTAAAATACCATAACCTGTAAAAACATATATGTTATACAAAATATTTTATAAAATATGACAAATACTATTGAGTTTTTGGTATAATAATATTATCATTAAAATATAAACATTATTCAAGTTTAGTAAATGCTTTTTAGGATATATATGGTTTTATGACTTTAATAAAACATAATTATATAATTCCGAAAAAAGTTTCCAAATTACATTTTTACATTCAAATTTCAACTTACTATTAAATTGATTTACATATCAAAAAATAAGTTACTTTTAAAAATTATATGATAGTTAAAAGAGTATATTTTAGCTCAACTTAATAATGAACAAGGGGGGTTAAATAGTTGGCAGGCAAGGGAAGCTTCTTTATAATGCTGCTTATAGTTGCGTTTTTGTCTTTGGCACTTGCTGTTATGGCCGGATTATTTTTCTTTACAAGTAACACAGATAAATCTGAAGATAATAGTGAAAAAAAAGAAGTAAAAGCACCAAAAGATTCTGAACTTTCAGAGTTTCCAATAGATAAAAAAGCACTTAACTTAAAAGGTGATGGTAAAAGTGAGGATAATGCATTTCTACAAATTAGTGCAGTTATAAAATATCGTAAAGAGATTAAGTCTATAAAAGATTTAAATACAGAACAAAAAATTACTTTGAATCAAGCGGGCATATTGGAAATAATAAATAAGTATTTTCAAAATTTAACATTAGATGATATAAAAAAAGATAATGCAATAGATACAGCAAAGAAAAAACTTACAAAAGATATTAATGAATACTTAGTTAAAAATGAGGAATATAAAGTTGATATAATATACACTATAAATTTTAGTGAATGGCTTTATCAGTAAAACTATTTATTAAAGGTGGTGGTTTTACTTGGGAGATATTTTATCTCAAAATGAGATAGATGACCTCTTAAAAGCCTTAAATACTGGTGAATTAGATGTAAAACAAATGCAAGATTCTACTCAAGAGAAAAAAGTTAGAATTCATGACTTTAGACGTCCGAGTAAATTTGCAAAAGATCAATTAAAGACTTTGAATATAATACATGAATCATATGCCAGACTGGTAACTAATTTTTTATCAGGATATTTAAGGACTTTAGTT
>JBDMZA010000480.1:0-16135 GCA_039770155.1 Clostridiales bacterium | reverse complement strand
CAATTCTAATCACTTCCTACCATAATTTTTTTATAACTCATTCTTCTCATGTTAACAATCACTAAATCGACTACCCTATTTACGAATTACAATTTATTTATCTCTAAATAGAACATCAACACCAATAGCTCTTTCCATTGCATTTTTCAATTGGCTTATTCCTGTTCCCTTTGAACCTTTTACACCAGGAATAGAAATAATAATAGGTGTTATTGCCTCTTTATATCTTTCAATACTTTCACTTAAATCCTTCATAAAGTCTTCAATTATGAAGATAATTCCATAAGATTCATCTGCCAATTTATTTATCTTACTTTTTATTTCTTGTACATTGTTAGTTGGAAAAATATCCAATCCTGCTGCTTTATAAATAGTTATACTATCTTTATCTCCTACAATTGCTATTTTATACATAACATTCCCTTAACCTTTCTTTTATTGTATCATTTGGAATATTATTAATTTTTCCTGTAATTATAATTCTTAAATTTTTCATCTCAATCTGTTTTGCCATAATATAGGAAATTATAGGCTCAATACCAAATGTAATTACTTTTGAGTTTTTAAGATAGTTTACAACGTAGTCATCACATAACTTTTCCAGTTGAGTCAAATTACCATTTTCATTAAATTGTTCAATACTTTGAGTCATTAAATTCCCATAATCTGTATATTTAAAATAATCAAGACTTTCATCTAATTCCTTTTCCATATAGTTCATATAAGTTTTTTTATCTATTTTACCTTTATCAACTAAAATTTTATTTAGCAAATCCCATGAATTCTTATCTCTTTTTTTAATCCTGATCCATCCTTTTATGTTATAAATATCAATAAGCATTTTCACAAGATTTAAAATATATGTATTTTTTGTTTTTAAAGCACTTTCAAACAATTCTTCCAAATATGCCTTATCCATTGTTATATCTATACTTTTTGGATCATTTAAAATTGAAGAATTATTAAGGCAAATATCAATACATTCTTTTAAATTTTTAGGTAAAAAGGATAATTCTTTTTCTAAAATAATTGTTTTTAATTCTTCAGGTGATATCTGACCTATATCAATTAAAAGATCATCATATTCAATTCCTGAAAGACCTTTCAAAACTACTTTTGCATTATGATAATCATTTATATGAAATATTGTTTTTATAAAATCATCACCAGGTGTTACCTCATTTATCAGTTGTTTAAGTTTTTTTGATTCATCTTCTAGCATATATTCAAAATCAAAATCATCTGATTTATTTTCATGAATATTGCCATATTCAATTTCTTCTAAAAGTCCAATAACATTCTTGATTGTTTTTGATTCAATAATTCTATCAAAGAAATTCTTATCTATCATATTTTTTTCTATTGCTCTTATTCTTGATACTGCATATGTATATTTTGTACTATCTTTCAAAGAAACACCACCTTCCTAAGGCAAAAAGAATATCCCTAAGTTTTATGAATAGGAATACTCTTTTTTACTCCCATCTAGATCTTCTGATTTATTAAAAAAAATATTGTATATTTCAGGTTCTATTGTTTCTTTTTTCATTCTAATCAGTGACTCAAAGGAACAATTTATTTCAATGTCATTTTGACTTATAATTACTCCCGCTTTTATATCAGCACTTTTATCAGAAATTTTAATTTCTCCATTTTTACCTGAACTTTTTAACTTTTTATTAATATTCACAATAAAACTATTTTTAAATCTTTTTTTATCTCTCTCATTTAAAATAATACTTTCATTTCCCGTTTCAACTGAATTTAATATTAATTGCTCAAGAATCTTTTGATATCTATCTAAGCCAAAATCACACATTTTTTTAAGTGCATCTTCAAAAGACTCATCAATTAAACTTTGTTTTGCAACCAATAAATCCTTTTTACTATCCATATTAGCACCAGATATAATTCTATTTTCAGTTAATTTAGCCTCTTTTTCAGCTTCTGCTATTATACTTTCTTTTTTTTCTTTAGCAAGTTCTAAAGCTTCAGATATTATTTTCTTAACTTCTTTATTTGCATCTTCAATTGTGTTATTAGCAATTTTTTTTCCTTCAGATAAAATTCTTTCATTTATCTTATCTATACCATTCACCTGATATCCCCCTTATTTCACGCTAAATACTATTAGCAATGATACTATCAATCCAATAATTGCAAACATTTCAACCATTGTTGCCAATATTATAGCTCTACCCATTCCATCTGCTCTTTTGGCAACCATATTTATACCAGCTGCAGCAACTCTACCTTGATAAACTCCTGACATAAATCCTACAATACCAATTGGAAGACCTGCAACAAAAAGCACTACTCCATCTTGGAAAGATAAATCAGTCGATACTTTACCTATAATTAAGAATGCAATTACAAATCCATATATTGCCTGAGTACTTGCTAAAGCTTCTAAAATCATTACTGGACCAAATTTTTTAGGATCTTCTGTTAATACTCCTGCTCCTGCTTCTCCTGCTAGACCTACTCCTTTTGCAGAACCACAACCTGCTGCAAAAAATGCTACTGCTGCTCCTAAAAAAGCCCAAAATGTACCATTATAAAAATTTACTGAATCTACAAATCCTAACATCATAATTTAACTAACCTCCTGATTTTTTTTTATTTTTCACTATTTTTTAATTTTAAACTGGTAAATCTCGTATTAATCTTAAATGGTTCGAATGCTCGACCTCCTCCTTTGTAAAATTTACCAAAGAATTCTATATATTGGAGCCTGCTTGAATGAACATATGCTCCTAAAGCATTTATTGCAAAATTAAATGTATGTCCCACAACAGCAATTATAGCTACGATAAATATTTTAAGTACAATATGTACAGGTATCATAGCTGCCATATCGTTTACAATTGAAGCAATTACTGAAGTAGCTAATCCTAATGCTAGTAATCTTGAATATGATAGGACATCACTCATAAATCCAATTAATTGGTATATACTTCCAATTCCCATCACAATCTTTTTAATAATTCCTTTTTCTTTTCTACCCTGTGTTAATATTAAAAGTACTCCTCCAACTAAAAGCATTTTTATACCAATTGATACAAATCCTTGAACACTATCAGGATCAACCCCAGGTGCTAATGGAAGTACTGAAAATACAGCTCCTGTAAAAAATACATACCAAAGTAATACATCAAAAACTATATCTAAATATTTTTTCTCTCTGATTAGATTTATTCCTCTTACACCAATCCCTACAAATATATGAAAAATTCCAAAGGCTAATGACCATTTTAAAAGTTCTTCAGAATCTTCCACAGGATTTATCCAGATACTATATTTTGATAATGCCTCAATACCAAACCAACCGCCAAACATAACTCCCCAAAAAACAGTAGAAGCACCACAAAATATAAATAATTTGGCAAATTGTTTCATACTATCATTTAAGTTCAGTTTAATTAAACCAAATGTAGCAATAGCAATCATTATCAAACCATATCCACCATCACTTAACATCAATCCAAAAAATAAAATGAAAAAAGGTGCCATAATTGTATTTGGATCAAATTCTTTATAGTTTGGAAGGCTGTATAAGTTAGTTATACCTTCAACAGCTTCACCAATTTTATTATTACTCAAAAGGACTGGGCATTCTTCATCTTCAGCAGGTTCATAAAACTCAATATAAACATCCCACTTTTTTGACATGGTTTCATTTACTTTATCTTTTAATCTTTTAGGTACCCAGCCATCTGCTGTAAATGTCTTTTCTGTTCTGAAAATTTTCTCCGTTATTTTATTTCTTTCAATAGATATTAAATAATTATCAAATAATAATTCTAATTTATCCTTAAATTTTAAATACTTGCTCAGATTATTTTCTTCATTCTCTATTTTCTTTTCTAAATCCTTTAAATCTTTTTCTATTTTTTTTATATTTTGTGAAGCTAAACCTACAAATTCATCGAAATCCTGTTGTATAAATCCATATTTTTTTATAAATATTCCAACTTCTTCTTCTTTTTCTTTATGATAAATAATTAATACACAATTTCCTTCACCATATGTATTTACATATTCAAAATGAACTAAATCAATTTCTTTTTCAATTTTTTCCTTTATCTCTTCTATATTAAAATCTCCTGGAAAAACTCCCCTAACTAATAGTGTTTCCGTAGTTGAATTAATATCTAATGGAGTTTTATTATCTTTCCATGGTCTTAAAAAATCAATATTACTTATTTTTTTATTCTTCAATATTTTAAGTTTATTTAACTTTTCTTGACTTGTAATAATTTCTTCGACTTTCTTTATTAACATTTCTTTTTCATCTAAAATTGCTTCCAGTTCATTTTCTAAATATGATTTTGGTTGATGTATTAATGCTTTTTTACTATCATCTGCTTTGTCTAAAAATTCAATTGCTTTTGCAATTTTTAATTTTTCTCCTTCCAATGACACAATTAACTCATTTTCTGAATCTTTTTTAAGAATATTCTTAATTTCATCACTTAAATTATTATGATTATCATCTGTAACTTCCATACATCCCATCCGCATAAGAGCCTTTAATATCTGTTTTTTTTCTGAATTTAGCCCAATAATTTGGATTTTCTCCATTTTAACTATTCCCATGGATAGCTACAATCCTTTCTATAATTTTATCAACTGCTTTCTTTGATTTTTTTCTTCCTTCTATCATTAACTTTGTTGATTCCTTATTAGATTTATGTTTTATATTTTCAACTTTTGTATAAGCTTTTTTTGAAGCATTATCAATTATTTTTTTTGCTTCTTTATCAGCTTCTTGAATACTTTCTTCATAAATTTTAAAAGCTTCTTTATTAGCTTCTTGTATCATCTCTCTAGATTTTTCTGATGCTTCTTTTTTTAGTTTTTCAACTTCTTGCTCAGCTTTATTAATACTTAAAATTAAATTCTCGTTCAATTTAGCTACCTCCTATAATAAAAATATGATTTTTGAAAAGTTATTGTTAAAGGACAGAAAGTCCATACTTCCTGCCCTCTGAAGCTAAATAATCCTTGAAACAAATTAATTGTCCAACCATTAATATAACTATATTCAAAATTACATAATTTTTCAATAAAATTTTTTTCAACAAATTACACTCATATGAAAACCATAAAAAAACAAATCTTTTTACTTGACTATAAATTTATACATTACTTTTTTATATTCTCTCTATTTATAAATCGTCATTTTTTAAATTAACCTTAAGCAAATTTCAAAGGAAAATTTCAGTATTATTTTTAATTTCTCTTTAATATATATTCCCATTAATTAAAATTAATATCTTATTTTATAATACCAAGATATATCAAAAATACAAATCATTCAATCACTTTAATTACATTTAAAAACAGATTACTTAAGTATATCCTTAAAGTAATCTGCTTTAAGCAAAATTTTAAAAAAATATTTTAAAATACTATTTTTCCCAAATAGAATATAAGGTTACTCCTCCAAATTTTATTTGGAAGTTACAGCCATTATATCATCTATTATCAAAGTACCAGTTCCAGTAAAACTATCAACACCATTTACATATATAGAGACTTGACTTATATTATCCAAATTGTCTGTCAATATAACACTCTGATCTTCTTGCCAAGGAGCAGGAATAAAGTCACTAAATTCTAATACTACTGTTTCATTTGATTGTCCATCCAAAGAAGGATAAGCTTCAAAATAATACTCCTCTGCTTTAATCTGAATTACCATTTTTTGTCCTAAACCATCTGGAGTCAAATTTAAAGATAAAGCATTATATTTATTCCAATCAACATTATTCATAATTTTTGTTATTCCACAATAACCAACTGAAGATATTGTATAATCATATTTTAAAGAATAATTTTCATTTTCTAATAGAGAAATTGCTACTGTATCACCTTGTTTACTGTAAGCATTATTTAACTCAGTGTCATCTCCATCATATATTTCAAAATTATCTACAATATTTGGAGGTAAAGTTGGTACAACCGCAACATTTGAAAATGAAACATTGTCAAAATAAATAGGTCCCTCATAATTCCAATCATTTGCAACAAAAGCCAATACAATATCTGTTGCATCCATCTGATCAGTTAAATCAGCTGTTATAGTATATTTAAACATACCATCTTCCATTTTGAAGTCTTTCAAATTAGCTTTTGTGACACCTTCAGCATATTTTTGATATCCAGGTTCCGATGTTTTATACAAGATTACATAAGGCTTAAATAAAGAGTCGGGAACCTCTTTAGGTAGGAGAATATCAAATTTTACTTGATTTGCCTTTTCTAAATTTGTTTTACTATTTATATCAGGTATTTTAATTTTCATTTCCTGATATGTCCAATTTGAATCATCAGAATCATCATTAAATATTGATTCTACTTTAATAGAACCATTACCAATATTCTCATCATGAGTAACAGAACTAACATCAACTTCAGCATCTTCTGGAGAATAACTTCCTTCATACGAAGCATCAGAAATATTCTCTTTAAAATCTAAAGTGTTAATGGGAATAGAATCAAATAATTTCACTGTCTCACTGTCCTCTAATAAAATCCCTCCTGATAATTTAACACTTACTTTAAATTCTATTTTACTACCATTTTGCGCCAAAGTAGGTATGTATGTATATGAATAGAATCCATCATTATCTTTAATTAAGTTAAATACCTCATCTTCACCAACTATACTTATTGATGCTTTTTTTATTTTTCTACAATAAGGATTTATTTTTACCCTTATTTTCGTCTCACCTTTAATTTTATCTCCTGAAGTAGGATTTACTATATAAATTGTTGGTTTTTCCTTTTCCGTTTGTATTTCCTTGTAAGAATATTGGCCTTTCAAACTTTTATTAAAAACAATATAGTCATCGTTGTAAAAATCAACAAAATCCTGCATCAAATCATGATTTCCAAATAGCGTATGATTTCTATAAGGTGTCCAGAACTGTTCAAAATCAAAATTTGCCCAAACTTGCATATAAGCAATTTTACTCTTTCCTGATTTAGTTGCATCTTTTAATTCATTTCCCATTGTCTGAAACCAATTTAAATTTCTATCTTTAGCATTTAAAATCCCCCGACTCATGCCAGTTTCAGTTAATGCAGCTATTTTCCCTCTTTTTTCCGCCATTTCTGTAACAATTCCACATCTTAATATTAATCCTTTTAGCCACTTCTTACTATCTTCTTCATTATCGCTATTATCATACTGATCAAAACCCATGACATCAACATAGTCATCCCCAGGATATCTTATTAAATATTCTTCTTCAGAATTAAAATCACTAGAAGGAGAATATGCATATACAAAATTATGAACTTTCTTTTTATCCCTTAAATATTCAACTGTATATCTAAAAATACTTTTATATTGTCCTTCTGTACAGAATGAATCACCCCACCAAAACCAACTTCCTGTGTTTTCATGAAAAGGTCTAAAAATTATTGGAATCAAATTCCCTGTACTATCCTTTGCATTATTTCCAAAATAAGCAATATCATCAAGAAATTCATTGTATTCCTTATGTTTGCTTCCACCAGGTAAAATATGAGATATTACACTTCCTGATGTATCATAAAAATCTTTACCTGTAACAAAGTTTGGCATATGAGAACTTAAAGTAATTACTCCATTTCTTTCATAAGCTTTTTTAACTACATCTGCTAGTCTTAAAGCATTTTCCTCTGGTGTCAAATTTATATCTCCAGGTGATTCCTTGCCTTCGATGCTTAAAGTATCCCAACCATAAAGAGCTGGAAAATCACCTACACAATTATATACATCAGATTTAGTTCCATCTTTACTTCCATCAATAGTAAGTCCTTCTGTTGTAGCATGTTGTTGACCAAATAATAAATTATTATTGCCAACTTCTTTTAAGTAAGAAAATAATGATTTAGTTTCTCTTGTAATTTCTTTGTCTACAACATTTATTTTTCTATCAATATCTTTATTCTTAATTTTAATTACTTCTTTGTCTGTTCTCGATAGTGGATCAGGTGATGGAGCTGTTCCTGTACCCATTTTAAATATATTTATATTATCTAAATACATATCTCCAGTAAATTTTATATTTGTAGTAACTAAATCAATAAATAATTTTGTTTTCTCTGTACCTATTACAACATATTTAATAGAAATTTTGGCATATTCCCTTCCCTCAATATATACTTTCTCTAATTCATTAAATTTACTCTTATTCATTCCCGAACCATATTTAACCCATTCTGGATCAAGTATTATAAATGGATTGATCGTACATTCACCATATACATCCATATCAAAATCCGTTAAATCAATATACAAATCATAACTGACTGCATTATAATTATCCAATTCTAAATTATCTTTATATACTCTAATCTCCTGCCAATTTGAATTATCATCAGTAATATTTGTATTTATCTTAAGAGAACCTCCAAAATTTTCACTATGTTCAATAGCTAGTTTCTCAAGATGACCAGTATCGTTCACCCAATCTTGTAAATCATTTTCAAAATCAAAAACCAAAGATTTTTCTTCTGTAGATGCACATAAAAGAGCTGTTAAAACAATAAATACAGATAAAATAATAATAATCACAAATAAAAAATTTTTTTTGGATAATTTCATTTAACTACCTCCTCAAATTAAGTAAGGCATAATCAAAAAATTGTCTTATGAAATTTTTAATTCTGCCTAATTAAAATCAATCTTAATAATGAAGCCTAAAACTATTTTCTTTGATATGTAAGTAATTACAAATAAAACTTTTGTATTAATTATATTACAATTAAATTCATTGTGTAAATAAGTATATATTCCCTATTTAACAAGACTAATATTTTCATTACATTCTTAAAATAATACTCAATAATTTATTACTCATAACTGACCATTATATATATTTCTTCTAAAATAAATTTGTTATTAATAATTATCATAAGTATTTATTAATGCTAAACAGCAAAAGAACCATACATTTGTAAAATTGAATATAATTTTTTTTTATGTTATAATATTTTCCTATTTGATACATATCAATCTAATCAAAAAATTTTGAGGTGTTTTATGTTTGATAAACTTGTAGTTATTGAAAATAAATTTGAAGAAATTAATAATAAACTATCTGACCCTGATGTAACTTCAAATCATGAAGTATATAAGAATTTGATGAAAGAACATTCAGGGCTTGGAGAAATAGTTACTAAATACAGAGAATACAAAGATATAAAAAAAGGCATCACTGAATCAAAAGAACTTTTAAGTCAAAAAATTGATAAAGATTTTAAAGAACTTGTGGATGCTGAATTATGTGAATTAGCAGAAAAAATAAAGGTTGTAGAAAAAGACCTTAAGTTTCTCTTGCTTCCAAAAGATCCAAATGATGATAAAAATGTTATTATTGAAATTAGAGGAGGAGCTGGTGGAGAAGAAGCTGCTTTATTTGCAAGTAACCTTTTTAGAATGTACACTCTTTATGCTGAAAATAAAGGTTGGAAATATGAGTTGTTAGATTCTCATCAAACAGGAATTGGAGGCCTCAAAGAAGTTGTTTTTACAGTAACAGGTCAAGGTGCTTATAGTCGTTTAAAATTTGAAAGTGGTGTTCATAGAGTTCAAAGAGTCCCTGAAACCGAGTCTAGCGGTAGGATACATACTTCTACTATAACAGTTGCAGTACTACCTGAAGTAGAAGATGTTGAGGTAGATATAAATCAAAGTGATCTTGATATCGCCACATATAGAGCATCTGGTGCAGGTGGACAACATGTTAACACAACAGATTCAGCAATAAGAATAATACATAAACCTACTAATATAGCAGTAACTTGTCAAGATCAAAGATCACAACTTAAAAACAAAGAAAAAGCAATGAAAATTTTAAGATCAAAATTATACGAAATCGCTCAAGAGCAGCAAGACTCTGACGTAGCTTCAAATCGAAAAAGTCAGGTTGGTACTGGTGACAGAAGTGAAAGAATAAGAACATATAATTATCCTCAAAGTAGAGTTACGGATCATAGAATTAATTTAACACTATATAAATTAAGCTCAATTTTAGATGGTACATTAGATGAAATTATAGATTCTTTAATAACTTCAACTCAATCAGAAAATTTAGCAAATAATGAATTTTGATCTATGGATAATCCTTTAAGGAGCAAGTAGTGGAAACAAAATTAATTAAAATTAATCATAATAATATAGATAAAATTAAATTAAAACCAGCAATAGATTCATTATTAAATAATAATGTGGTAGCATTTCCAACTGAGACTGTTTACGGTCTTGGTGCTGTCTTTTCAAATGAAAAAGCAACAAAAAAAATCTATCAAATCAAAGGTCGTCCATCTGATAATCCTTTAATTGTGCATATATCTTCTATGGAGCAACTATATGACATAGCTTTTACAAATACTTATTCAGATATTCTTTGTGAAAAATTTTGGCCTGGACCTTTAACTTTAATTTTAAAGAAAAAATCCTCAATTTCAGATATAGTTTCAGCGAAATTACCTACAGTAGCAGTTAGAATGCCCTCAAATAAAATAGCATTAGAACTTATAAATCAATGTGGTCCATTAGTAGCTCCAAGTGCTAATACTTCTGGAAGACCAAGTACAACTCAGGCATCTCATGTATTTGATGATTTAAATAATTTAGTCGATATTATAATTGATGGTGGAATATCAAGTCTTGGCATAGAGTCCACCATCTTAGATACAACCTCTGAATTCCCAATTATTTTAAGACCTGGTAATATAACTTTAGAAGAAATAAAAAAAATTATTCCTAAAGCTTTATACAATAAAGATATCTCAAAAGAAAATAAAGCTATTGCACCAGGAATGAAATATAAACACTACTCTCCAAAAGCAGATGTAGTATTGGTAGATGGCGATATTGATTTTATGATATCAAAAATAAAATATCTTTACAGTGAAAAAAGAATGTTAAATAAAAAAATAGGTATAATGGCAACAGATGAAACAATAAAATTCTATACTCTAGAAAATGTTGTTTCTATGGGAAGCAGAAAAAATAAAACTCAAATTGCTGCAAATCTTTTTGACTTACTTCGAAAGTTTGATAAAATCGAAGTAGATTTAATTTTAATTGAATCTATTGAATTAAAAGGTTTGGGTTATTCAATTATGAACAGAATAACCAAATCAGCAGGTTATAATGTAATCAAAGAATAATATTAGAACATACTCTTAGAGTTACTAGTATTATCCTCTGTTAATAAATAATGTAATATATATTTAACAATTGATTCATATGATTTATTACATAAAAATAATAATTTACTTTTTAAATATCATTTAGGAGAAACTTATATGAAAAAGATTTTATTCGTTTGTACTGGAAACACTTGTAGAAGTCCTATGGCAGAGGGATTAATGAATATGATAATACATCAAACAGCTGAATTAAAAAATCAATTCATCGCACATTCTGTAGGTATTTCAGCTTTTGATGGACAAACTCCAAATAAAAATGCTTTATCAGTTTTAAATAGATTTTGGAATTGTGATATTAAAAATTACAAAGCTACTTTAATAAATAGTACTATTTTAGAGGAGAGTTATATTATATTGACTATGACAAAAAGTCATAAAGATTATCTTTTAAATAATTTTCCTTTAACAAAAAATAAACTTTATATATTAAAAGAATATATAAAATCAGAAAGTTTCAATACTGATATTTCGGATCCTTTTTGTAAAGACATATCAATATATGAAAATTGCGCTAAAGAATTATATGAATTATTATTGGATTTAAAAGAAATTTTAATAAAAAAAATATAGTTTTAGGATAACCTGTTATTTTTTTTATTATTCATGCTATAATATGATTTTTTAAGATAGTTTCAATTATATAATTTTGACACAGTTATACTTCTATAATAAAATAACCAAATGGAGGACTGTATATGATAGTTATCGGAAGCGATCATGCTGGATTTATATTAAAAACAAAAATAACAGAATACTTAAGTACTAATGATTATGAGTACAAAGATTTTGGTGTATATGATGAAAAGTCAGTAGATTATCCTGACATAGCAGAAAAAGTTGCCCTTGAAGTGTCTAAATCAAGGGATATGAAAGGTATTATAATTTGTGGTACTGGTATAGGTATTTCAATTTCTGCTAATAAAATTAAAAATATTAGAGCTGCATTATGCACTAATACCTTTATGGCAAAATTAAGTAGACAACACAATGATTCTAATGTTTTGGCCTTAGGTGGTAGAGTTACAGGTGTTGATCATTCTTTTGATATAGTTAAAACATGGTTAAATACAGATTTTTTAGGTGAGAGACATAAAAATCGAGTAGATAAAATCTCAAAACTTGAGGAAAATAAATTATCATCTCTTCGTATCATTGACCATCCTTTAATTCAACACAAAATAACACTTTTAAGGGATAAAAATACTCACACTAAAGAGTTTAGAGAATTAGTTTCTGAAGTTTCTATGCTTATGGGATATGAAGTAACACGAAACATGCCACTTAAAGAAATTGAAATTGAAACACCTATAGGAATTGCAAAAACAAAAATTGTATCCGGAAAAAAATTAGGTCTTGTTCCTATTTTAAGAGCAGGTTTTGGAATGTTAGAAGGAATGTTAAATCTATTACCAATGGCTAAAGTTGGTCATATTGGAATATACAGAGATCCTAAAACTCTAGAAGCGATAAATTATTATTGTAAACTTCCTGAAGATTCTACAGAAAGAGAAATTGTTCTTTTAGATCCAATGGTAGCCACTGGTGCAACAGCTTCAAAAGCTATTTCTTATCTAAAGGAAAAAGGTGTACTAAATATTAAGCTTATGTGCTTAATAGCATCTAGTATTGGTTTAAAAAATATTTCTTCCAAGCATCCAGATGTAGAAATATATACAGCTTCAGTTGATTCTGAACTTGATGATAATGCTTATATAATACCAGGTTTGGGTGATGCAGGAGATAGATTATATGGAACTAAGTAGTAATAACAGGAGAATACTATGAGACCTTCTTGGGACGAATATTTTATGGATATTGTAGAACTTATAAAAACTCGCTCAACATGCATTAGAAGAAAAGTTGGTGCATTAATTGTAAAGGAAAAAAGAATACTTACAACTGGTTATAATGGAGCTCCAAATTCATGTAAACATTGTGATGAAATTGGATGCATGAGAGAAAAACTCAATATTCCTTCAGGAGAAAGACACGAACTTTGTAGAGCTATACATGCTGAACAAAATGCTATTGTTCAAGCTGCGTATTCAGGTACAAGCGTAAAAGATGGTACATTATATGTTACTCACCATCCTTGTGTATTATGCTCAAAAATGATAATTAACGCAGGAATTAATAAAATCATTTTCAAGGGTGACTACCCAGATAAACTAAGTTTAGAACTTTTAGAGGAAGCAAATTTAGAAATTATTAAGTTTTGATGAACAATGTTTTATTTCGTTGATTAAGTTATATATTCCTAAGGGATATCCAAACAACAAAGAGGGTGAATTTTTGAATTATATAATATATGAATGTTTCATATCATTTTTTATAGCTTTTATTGTAGCCTTTGCCTCAACACCAATGGTTAAAAAATTCTCTTTTAAAGTTGGTGCTGTTGATGACCCTACAGTCGATAACAGAAGGATGCATAAAAAACCCATTGCACGATTAGGCGGTATTGCAATTATTCTAGGATTTTTGTTATCAGTATTTTTTAATATAGTAACCGCTTTTTTTGATAATTATGCTATCCTAAAGTTAAATACAGAAGAGGATTATTTGAAATTTTTAGGAATGCTTGCAGGTATTTTTATTATTGTTATAGTAGCCTATTTCGATGATATAAATCCTCTAAGTGCATGGTTTAAATTTATATTCCAGATTGTTGCTGCAACAATAGTTGTATCAACAGGTACAAAAATAGAATTTATAGCAGATCCTTTTTTTTCAGTGACTGGGTTATCATATTTTCCAACTTATATATCATATATAATAACAATTTTATGGATAATTGGAATAACAAATGCCATAAATTTCATAGATGGACTTGATGGCTTGGCTGTTGGTGTTTCTTCAATAGCATCACTTTCATTGTTTTTTGTACTAATAATGCTTGATAGGTATGAAGCAGCACTTCTTGCTGCAATACTTGCAGGTGCCAGTTTGGGATTTTTGCCATATAATTTTAATCCGGCAAAAATTTTCATGGGTGACACCGGTGCAACATTTCTTGGATTTACTCTTGCAGTTATTTCTATACAGGGTACCATCAAGTACTATACAGCAATTGCAATTGCTGTACCATTATTAGTATTAGGTCTTCCTATTTTTGATATTATTGCTACAGTTCTTGGTAGAATATTTAGTGGAAAATCTCCTGTTAAAGCTGACAGAACTCATTTACATCATCGTCTCATTGATATGGGCTTAAGTCATAGACAATCTGTTGTAGTAATTTATACTGCAAGTGGAGCTTTAGGTCTTTGTGCAGTTGTGCTTGCAGATAAAGGAGCAATCAGTGCGATTATTTTAATCATAGCAATATCTATATTTATTATTGGTGGAGCAAAGTTTATGACAGAGATGGATGATACCAAAAATGATGATGATGATGAAAATAAAGAAGAAATTGATGAGAATAAAGAAGAAAACTATAAAAATGAAGATGAAGATAATAATAAACTACATGCAACTGTAAAAGTTAAATTAGCTAAAATTACAAAAAAATAATTTTATATTTAAAAAATCAGCAAAATTTTTTAACATTGTTGATTTTTATATATAATATTATTTTTTTATTCTTATTAAGAGAGGATTACACAATGGATAAACATAAAATACTATCTGTATTTGGTACAAGACCAGAAGCTGTAAAATTAGCTCCACTTGTAAATGAACTCAAAAAAAATAATGATTTCAAATCTTATGTTTGTGTAACTGCACAGCATAGAAAAATGCTCGATCAAGTTTTAGAAATATTCAATATTGAGCCTGATTATGATCTAAATATAATGAAATCCAGACAAACACTAGTAGAAATAACCAGCAGAGCTACCGAAGGATTATATGATATTTATAATAAATTAAAACCTGATATGATATTAGTTCATGGTGACACAACAACAACTTTTGCTGCAAGCTTAGCTGCTTATTATTGTCAAATTAAAGTAGGTCATGTTGAAGCTGGACTTAGAACCTTCGATAAATACTTTCCATTTCCTGAAGAAATAAACAGAAAACTTACAGGTGTATTATCAGACCTTCATTTTGCCCCAACACTAAGAAATAAAAAAAATCTTTTAAGGGAAGGAATTAATGAAGATTCTATATTTATTACTGGAAATACTGTTATTGATGCTTTAAAAACAACAATTGTAAAAGATTACACTTTCACCAATCCAATATTAAATACAATTGATTTTAAATCAAAAAAAGTAATAACAGTTACAGCTCACAGAAGAGAAAATCTTGGTCAACCATTAGTAAATATATGCGAAGTTATAAATAAAATAGCAAATAATAATCCTGATGTTGAAATTATTTATCCAGTTCATCTAAATCCAGCTGTAAGAGATACTGTGTATTCTATATTATCTGAAAATAAAAGTATTCATTTAATAGAGCCCATCGATGTACAAGAAATGCACAACCTAATGTCAAAATCTTATTTAATTTTAACTGATTCAGGTGGTATTCAAGAAGAAGCTCCTTCATTAGGAAAACCTGTTATTGTTCTTAGAAACGAAACTGAAAGACCTGAAGCTGTTGATTTTGGTACTGTTAAATTAGCAGGTACTAATAAAGATAAAATTTTTGAATTAACAAATTCACTACTAAATAACAAAAATATTTATAAAAAAATGGCTAACTCAACCAATCCATATGGTGATGGTAATGCTTCAAAAAGAATAGTTAAAGCTCTAAAATATTATTTCAAACTAGAAAATAATAAACCTATTGATTTAATATAAAATCTATGATAAAAAAATAAATATTTATAAATAATTATAATTAAAATCATATCTCAGTCTAGTAATATCCAGTATTTTTTAAGGTAATTACTAGATTTTTATATATATGTAAATATACATATTTAAATAAATTTATAAAATTATGTCAACATCACTGTTATTTT